>CAYGYI010000111.1:0-5706 GCA_964354055.1 uncultured Candidatus Bathyarchaeia archaeon
ATAACAGCCATTCAACATTGCTTTCCACTCTACAATCATAGAAGCCTACGATCCAAGTTCCCGCTTAAATCCCGAAACCTTGAAGATTCCTGACAAAGACAAGCGCCACGAGCGCACGCATCCCAGAAAGGAAATGTTATAAACAATGAGCAAATATCGTTAAGCCATGCCAGACAAAGTCCATTGTGCGCATATTCTTGTGAAAACCGAACAGGAAGCCAAAACCGTGCTGGAACGCCTCAAGAAAGGAGACAAGTTTGCAAACATCGCCATGGAGATTTCGCTGTGCCCATCAGGCAAAAAAGGCGGAGACTTGGGCACATTCGGCAGAGGCAAAATGGTCAAAGAGTTTGAAGTAGGCGCCTTCGCGCTTGAGAAAGGCCAAATCTCAGGCCTAGTTAAGACAAAGTACGGCTACCACATAATCAAAAGGCTAGAATAGGCACGCAAAAGCGCCAGATGCGGTCTGCCAGACAGGCAACTATTTCTTCTTTTTCGGTGCGCCTAGAGCCGCTTCCGGTTCCTCGTCACCTGTGAGCAGAATTCTGAGCGATTTCACTTCTTCGCGAAGCATGCCAACCTCGCTTTCAAGCGCTTTAGCCTTGGAGTCAGCCATCTTTCTTAGTTCTTCGATTTCGAGCATCAGGTTCTTGCGCTCGTTCTCTAGGCTTCTGATCCTCTCTACTGTGCTTTTGAAATTGTTCATCAAGTCTCTCCATCCCCCGTTAACATAGCGTTCTCATACTACGGGATGATGACATTTAAGATTTATGCAATACAATTCTAGAGGGTACACACTAGGAAACGTTGAACGAGGATGCAGAAAAAGAGAGCTTAGCTCTAGCCTTCAGTGCCCTTTTCCATGTCGTGGCTGTGCTTCGAAATGACCTGCAATGCTTCATCAATCATAGACAGCTTATTCGCAACGCGCGCCAGATACTTTTGGAAGTTAAGCGCCTTCAACACGGCGACACCGCGCTCGGTGATCGCGTAGCCGCCCTTCTTGCCTATTGGACGCAACGCGACTAGGCCGTTTTCCAGCAGGTAATCCAAACGCGCCACGAGAACCGTGCAGTCCATGTCCGCTTCGTATGCTATGTTCTCGACTGACATGGCCTTGCTGACCAAAGCATCGAGAATCGCCTCATACGCTTCAAGCTTAGACCTGCCCATACGTAAACCTCAAACAACCAGTTTCGACCATTGAAGATAAATCGATTATGAAACCAGAATCATGACGCACAAATAACAAAAAGCCGTTCTACACGCCTTAAATAAGACGACACAACCATGAACATGAGCAAGCGATCACGTATGCCCAGCAAGAAAAGGCGATGCTTGAACCATCCGGCCATGGAATGTCCGACGCCGGAAGAGCCTTGTGTGTTCTCCGAGAAAAGAGAGGCTTCTGGAAAATCCTAAAATGGCTATGCGCCCATAGACTGTCCAATAAGGTGATCGGTTATGGAGAGGAAAAAGCGTAAAGAGGAGAAAGCGTCCACGAAGGCCACGGATCTGAACAGCTTGATCGAGTATCAAGAAGCCTCAGTGGTGAGTAGAACGCTCATCGACAAGAAGTCAGGAACCGTCACCATGTTCGCGTTTGACGAAGGCCAAGGACTGAGCGAACACACGGCGCCTTATGACGCGTTAGTTCAGGTCACCGACGGCGAAGCCGACGTGACAATTTCAGGCAAAACGCACCTCGTCAAACAAGGCCAAATCATAATAATGCCAGCCAACCGACCACACGCACTCAAAGCCACGTGCAAGTTCAAGATGCTTCTAATAATGATAAAGGCCTAAAGGAAACCGTGACCTTCAGTTTTCCCGCTTAGCCTTCACTACGTTGACAAAGTTCTTTAGGATTTGTTCTCCGTTTTGGGTGTTATTGACTTCGGGATGGAATTGAACACCGTATAAAGGCCATTTTTCGTGTTTTAGGGCTTGGATTTTGCAGTTGTCCGACATAGCGAGTATGGTGAAGTTTGGTGCTTGCTTAACTTCATCGTTGTGTGACTCCCAGACGAAGAATTCTTTGGGCAGGTCTTTGAACAGGTCGTCCGGTTCAATAATCGTCATGTTTGCGAGGCCGTACTCTGGAATTTCAGACGGCCCGGCTTTTCCTCCATAGTGGATGGCCATGAGCTGCATGCCCACGCATATCCCCAGTATCGGGCCTTCAAAGTGATCGAAGTAGTCGGTGCAGTTGCCCAGCTTCGGTGACTCCCATGCCACGCGAGGCGCTCCACCGCTCAAAACCAGCCCATCCGCGTCTATTTCGCCTATGGGCGTGATGTTGGGGATTATTTTGCTGTCGCAGTCCAGCTCCCGTAGCACTCGCCAGATTCGATGAGTCCACTGGCCACCGTTGTCAACCACGTAAACCTTGACTTGCCTATTCATACTCGATTGTCCCCGGAGGCTTGTTCGTAACGTCGAAAACCACCCTGCTGACCTCATCCTTCAACGTATTTGTGATCCTCACCGATATGCGTTCGAGCACAGTTTGCGGAACCTTCGAGTAGGCTGCACTCATGCCGTCCAAGCTTTCAACCGCGCGAACCGCGATTATGTGGCCGTAGGCTCTCACGTCGCCGTGAACGCCGACGGTTTTGAGGGGCAGCAGCACAGCGAAATACTGCCACGGCTGGGTCATCTCTCCCGCCTTGACTCCCTTCTCGATTTCCTCTTCCACGATCGCGCATGCCTCGCGCACGATTCGCGTGTTCTCAGGCGTGGCCTCACCTAGAATGCGTACTGCAAGTCCAGGGCCTGGAAAGGGCTGCCGCTCGTAGACCGCGCGAGGCAAGCCAAGCGTTTGACCTACGACGCGCACTTCGTCTTTGTACAGGTCGCGCAGCGGCTCAACTATTTCGAAGTCTATTTTCTCAGGCAGGCCTCCGACGTTGTGATGCGACTTGATCGTGTCTCTGAGTCCGCCGCCGCTTTCAATCCAGTCAGGTGCGATAGTGCCCTGCACAAAAAAGTGTGCGTTTTCCTTGTGTGCGATCTCTTCAAAAACGCGGATGAACAATTCGCCAATGATTTTCCTTTTGCCTTCAGGGTCGATTACGCCTTTGAGTTTGGCGTAGAACCGCTCCTTCGCGTCGACCACGAGAACGTTTAGACCTAGCTTGCGCAGCATGGTCGCGTTCTGCTCGATTTCGTTCTTGCGCATATATCCTGTGTTAACCAACACACAACGCAGGCGCTCGCCAATGGCTCTGTGAACCAAAATCGCCACCGTGGTGGAGTCAACGCCGCCCGAAATTCCGATAACCGCGTTTCCCTTGATTTTGGCCTTCAGCTGGTTGATGGTTTCTTCGATGAATTTTCCGGCGTTGAACATGCAATCAACAAGGCTAGAGGTAACGGGGAACTATAAAAATCTTGTAAACATGTCCATTGCGAAAGAATCTTGCACGTGTGCCACGGTCGCCAGTTGAAAAAGAAGATGGAGGGTTCAAGCCACTTTGAAGAACTTGGCTTTCGGCGCTCCGCAGATGGGACATCTTTCAGGCGCTTCGCCCTCAACGGTGTTTCCGCACACGCCGCAAACGTAGTAGTCTACGCTTGGGGGCTGTTTGCCGCTTTTAAGCGCTTCCATGGCCTTCGCGAACAGGCCTGCGTGGATCTGCTCAACCTTATTGGCCACATTGAAGCTCCATGTCGCCTGCTGGTTCCCTTCCTTCTTGGCCGCAGCCAAATACTCGGGATACATTGTCTTGAACTCGAAGGTCTCGCCTGAAACTGCAGTGGCGAGGTTTTCAGCTGTAGACTTGACTTCGCCCATTACGCTTATGTGATTCAGAGCGTGGATGGTTTCCGCCTCAGCGGCTGCTTTGAAAAGCTTTGCAACCTGCGAGAAGCCTTCCTCTTCAGCCTTCTGCGCGAACGCCAAGTACCGTCTGTTAGCCTGCGATTCGCCTGCAAAAGCACTCTTCAAATTCTCAACAGACTTGCTCAAATCCAACTCACCATAAATCTTCATTTGCAAGCCGATCAAATATAAATCTACCCGATAACGCTACATACTCAGCCTCAGGGCAAGGATTGGCAAAGATGCGACGTAGTCTAGGATATTTGAGCGCGGTCTTGTCCGCCCTGCTGTTTGGCATGGGAGCCACGTTTAACAAGATAGTGCTTGCTGAGACTCATCCGACGGTCGTGGCGGGGCTGATTTACCTTTTCGCAGGCCTATCTCTCGCGCTCGTACGTCTGTCACCGCTACATAGGAGAATCATTTCCTTGACCGAAACAGCCGCGAAGACCGAAAAAGGAGTCGGAAGAAGAGACCTTGCTGTGCTTGCGCTAGTGGTTCTTTCAGGCTCAACGATAGCGCCCTACCTGTTCCTGAATGGCCTCAACCAGACCACAGCCATAAACGCCTCGCTGCTGCAAAACGCTGAATCACTGTTCACCGTGCTCATAGCATTCGTGTTTCTGAGAGAACATGCGAGCAAGAAAGACTGGGCAGGCATACTGTTGCTGGCGACTGGAGCGCTGTTTCTAGCCACGAACGCCGAATTCGGCAGGCTTACTTTGACTGAAAGCCTTTTGGGCAACGTGTTGATAGTGACGGGCTGCCTCTTCTGGGGTATTGACAACAACCTAAGCAAATTCCTCAGCAAGAAAGAGGACTTGGTGCTCATAACAGCGTTGAAGTGCCTCGCAGGCGGAACGGTGCTGCTTCTACTGGCGTGGACACTGGGGTTAGGATTTCACGTTTCTCTGCATGCCTTTCCGTACCTAGTTACCGTGGGCGCCTTCAGCATAGGCTTCTCAATCCTTCTTTTCCTGCTAAGCCTGAGAGAGATAGGCGCCATGAAAACAGGCACAATATTCTCCACATCCGCTCTGTTCGGTGCCACCTTTGCTTTTGCCACATTAAGGGAAAGCTTCACTGTTGTCCAAATCTTTGCTGGATTAACGATGCTGCTAGGCATCTACGTGATCTATAGAAAGCCAAAATCGTAGGCCACAGAGAAAAAAACGCGCCAAACAAGACCGGAAACATTCATTGCTACGGACTGGAAGACTGGAAAAACATAAAGCCTACATAGCTGGATAGGGTTATTCTCTCAAAAATGGTGAAAGCTGATGGAAAAGAATACTCATGACGTAATTATTGTTGGAGCAGGCTTGGCTGGCTTGAGAGCCGCCGTGGCAGCAGCCGAGGTCAACAGTAAACTTGACATCGCTGTTTTGTCGAAACATCATCCTCTACGTTCACACTCCGTGTGCGCACAAGGCGGAACAGGTGCAGCGATGAACGAGAAGGACTCGTTTGACCTTCATGCCTATGACACGGTGAAGGGCGCCGACTTCCTGGCCGACCAAGATGTCGTGGAATATTTCGTTAAACAGGCACCTAAAGAAATCGTTCTGACCGAGCATTGGGGCTGTCCGTGGAGCCGCAAGGCTGACGGCAAGATTGATCAGCGTGCGTTCGGCGGCCACACTTTTCCGAGAGCCTGTTTCGCGGCTGACATGACAGGCTTCCTAGAGATGCACGCCATATATGGCAAGGCCATGTCATACGGCAACATACACTTCTACGACGAATGGTTTGTCACAAGCCTCATAGTTGAGAATAACACTGCAGTAGGCCTAACGGCAATTGAGATGAAAACGGGTAAACTTCACGCTTTTCAGGCCAAGTCCATCGTGATGGCAAGCGGAGGTCACGAACGAATCTACGAG
>CAYGYI010000112.1:0-5545 GCA_964354055.1 uncultured Candidatus Bathyarchaeia archaeon
CGAAAAGTTCGTGAAGAAATACGAGGGTTCGCTGTTCTGCAAAGGCGAAGTTGAACGTGTGGCCCGCCACCTGAAAACTTGCCACAGCAGCTACATGGACATGGTGGACGCCGTCAAATATGAGCATCTCGAAAACCTGTCACGGACATTCAACATCGACCTATGCATCCCGTCCATACGGATGCCCCTGACTACCCTGCAGAACGAAACCAGCGAAGGCCTTCTCCACCACATAATAAGAGAAGCCCACCGAGACTATCAGTCTATAGAACGCGTCTACAAATGCATGGGCAGAAGCATCAAAAACCTAACCACGCTGCTCACCGTTCCACACTCAGCCAAGGGCTATGCCTCAAAACGCGCTGCCCGAGGCAGAATATACTTCGACGGAACCAACCTCAAAAGCGTAAAAGTAGACTACAAAACCACTCAGCTTTATCCTAACGCCATCGACCCAAACGATGTCAGCGTCGCGCAGGCTGAGGACAGCTTCGTGGTTCAGGCAGACAAGCTTGTCAACTACAGCTACAGGGAGACTCCTTCTTCTCCGCAGTTTTTCCTGTACTCTTTGGCCTCGCCTGAAGATGCTGTGCTGTGGCACGGCATAGGCGCATTCGGCGCCTCCGAGCTGCTCAAAAGCTACACCACCACGCGACTGTCCTGCCAGAAAGATTCCCTCATCAAAGATCTGATCGACAAATACGGCGTCACACCCAAAGCACCTCTGCAATTCAACCTCCTCCCCAAGCACATGTGGTTCCACCCCGTGCACAGAAACATAGACGCCAGCATAGGCTGCATTCAAGACCTCAAGTTCCTAGCAGATCTAGGCATGAAAATGGAGCATCTGCCCACTGACCAATTCATACGCAAATAAACAAGACACAGTCAGGTTAGAAAATATGTACTTCAAACAAATCAAGCATCACGGCGACAACTTCTCATACATAATAGCCGACGAAGCCAAAAAAGAGGCCGCCGTCGTCGATCCCAGCTTCAACGCGGACATCATCATCCAAACGTGCATAAACCAAGGCCTCAACGTGAAGTACGTCATTGACACCCACGGTCATGGCGATCATACGGCAGGCAACGGCGAAGTCAAGGAGCGTTTCGACTCCAAGATCGTGGCTCACAAGCTTTCCAACGTCAAGAAAGACCTTGACATGGCTGATGGAGACACCCTAAACGTAGGCAACCTATCAATAACGGTGATTCACACGCCTGGCCACACGCAGGACAGCATCTGCTTACTGGTTGACGGCAAACTGCTGACAGGCGACACGCTGTTCGTCGGCGAATGCGGCAGAACCGACATGCCTGGCGGAAGCGCCGAGGACATGTACCACAGCCTCTTCAAGCTTGCCAAACTCGACGACGGCATCGAAGTCTACCCAGGCCACGACTACGGCTCAAGCCCACACTCCACAATCGGAAAAGAAAAGAAAACAAACTACACACTTGAAAAACGAACACTCAAAGAGTTCGTCGAGTTTATGAGTCAGCCTTGAGCCCAACCGCGTTTTTCAGAGGCGGCGAACGCGCTTTTTCTATTCTGCAGGCACAGAAAGGCTTTTCTCTAATCAGCTAGAGAGTGAATCTGTGCGTGAGCCGACTTGGAGCGGAAAGACCTTCTCGAGCAACCTGTGAAACACATAAGAGTCAACGGCAAACTCACCGTAGACGAACTCGTTCAGCAGTTCAAGAATTCAGGCTCGTTCGGCGCGGGAAGACTTTCTACGGCCTGCGACATCTACGAAAAAATGGCCAGAGACGAAAAATGCACTATTTTTCTGGCATTGGCTGGCGCCGTCGTTCCCGCAGGCATGCGTTCGCTGATCGCGGATCTGATCCGCGAAGGCCTGATCAACGTGGTAGTGAGCACAGGTGCGAACATGGTTCACGACGCCATCGAAGCGTTGGGTGGCCACCACTACAAGGGCCACTGGCTCATGAACGACCGCGTGCTGTATGAGCATCACGTTTACCGCATATACGACGTTTTGGTGCCTGAAGAAGACTTCATCAAGCTTGACCTCAAGCTTGCAGGCATATACGATGAGATCGCAGACGAGTACCAGGGCAAGAGTCTGTCCTCAAACATGTTTGCATGGGAACTCGGAAAAAGACTCAACGACCCGGACTCGATACTGCGCGCCGCTTACGAGGCGAAGACGCCGATTTTTCTGCCAGCCGTCCGAGACTCTGAATTCGGGTACATCTACCATGTTCACGCCTCGCGGAGGGCTTTCAAGAACACGCTGGTAGTGGATGCATTCAAAGATGTGCCTGAAATCATCGGCATCTGCAGACGCTCGCCACGCAACGGCATGATCGTCATCGGCGGCGGCGCGCCAAGAAACACAATCCAGTCCGCAGCTTTGGCCACCAAGTCAGGCCTAGACTACGCCGTGGTCATTACAATGGATCGCGCTGAGACCGGCGGGCTGTCAGGCTCTACACTTGAGGAAACGGTAAGCTGGGGCAAAGTCAAAAACAACGCATCCTCAGTCATGGTTTTCGCAGACGCCATGATAATCTTCCCCATGATGGCTGCCTCACTCATCGAGAGGCTAGGCAACGACTTCAAGCGCAAGAAGCCTGCGCAGCTGGTGAAATATCCATGAAAGAAAAGGGCAGAAGCGAACAGAGATTCTGCGGCAACTGCGGAAGCCACAACGCCTACAACTACCCCTCACAGGTCTTCTGCACAAACCGCTTCCTAAAGAACATGGACCCGGTAGTGGACACACTGTGGCACTGCGAAGACTGGCACCTGAACCCTCAGGGATGTCACTGCATTGAAAACGCGGAAAAAATGAAAAAGAGGTAAGCGCTGTCTTTCAGCGCACAACTCGCCTAGAGTGCTTCTTTCAGAAGCTCCAACACATCTTTGACGACGATCTTGTTTTCGATGTCCAGCACTTTGACAGCGTCTTCCATAGTTGTTACACAGTATGGGCAGGCCACCGCGATTGTGTCTACGCCCAGCTCTAGTGCTTCTTTGACGCGGTTCACGCAAGGCCTCTTCTCAGGTTCTGCCTCTTCAGTCCACACTCTGCCTGCTCCGCCGCCACAGCAGAAACTGCTCTGCCTCGTGCGTCTCATCTCAACAAGCTGTAGGCCGCTTATTGCCTTCAATATTTCTCGTGGTGCGTCGAATATGTCGTTGCGTTTGCCTAGGAAGCATGGGTCGTGATAGGCCACTTTGCGATTCACAGGCTTTGTGGGCTTGATCTTGCCCTGCTTTATAGCGTCAGCTAGGAACTGCGTGTAGTGCTGCACGTTCAGCTTTGCGTCGCTGTAGGGCTTGTCGTTCTTGAACGTGTTGTAACAGTGTGGCGAAAGCGTCACGATACTGCCTGCATTGAATTTCTTGAACATTTCAACGTTGTGGCAGGCAAGCTCCTCGAACAAGCCTTTCTCGCCCATCCTGAGCATGTGGTCGCCGCAGCACCATTCCTCCGCACCCAGCGTGGCGAAGCTGACGCCTAGTTTGCCGAGTATCTCTGCCATGATCTTTGCTGCCTCTTGGTTTCTCGCGTCGAACGTGTTTGAGCAGCAAGTGAACAGCAGTACATCAGCGCTTGCCTCGGATGGATAAGTTTTGACGTTCAGGTCTTTGGCCCATTCCATGCGTTTGCTCTGGTGGGTGGACATGGGGTTGTGGTACTTGTAGACGCTTTCAAGCACATCTTTGACGGTTTTCGGTATGTTGCCAGTCTCTACCACGAGACTGTGGTCGTCGACTAGCGCGTTTGCGCACTGCAGCTTCTTGGGACAGAACAGCGTGCACGAGTTGCATTGTGTGCAAAGCCACACGTTGTCAGCCATCGGCTTCAGTCGTTCGTCTTGGCCTTGGTCTCTTGGGTCTGAGATGAATCGGAAGCTGGCCGTTGAGGCTGAGGGTCCTAGGAACTTGTTATCTATGGAGGCCGGACATGCTGAGTTGCAGATGGAGCATTTGATGCACAGCGCCAGATCCCAGTACTTCGCGAGTTCTTCAGGCGTCTGCTTGAACTCGTCTGGCTTCTTGAGTTCCGCTTCTGGCTTGATCAGGTAGAACTTGATCTTCTTGTAACTGTTCCAGAACGGCTCAAGATCCACGACAAGGTCTTTGATGACGTTGAAGTTTGACAGCGGCTCAACGGTCAACGCGTCCGCGTTGAGGTCTAGCACCTGCGTGTAGCAGGCCAGCATCGGTTTGCCGTCTACGTTGATGCCGCAGCTTCCGCAAATGCCCATCCTGCACGAGTGTCTGAACGTCAATGTCTCGTCGAGGCTGTCCTTGATGTAGAGCAGACAGTCAAGCAGCGTGGTTCCCTTGCGTATCGGCACCTTGTAGGTTGAAACGTAATGTCTATTGCTCTGAGGATCGAATCGGTTTATCTTGAACTCGACGGTTTTCTCAACTTTGGTCGTCTGCACTTCCATCATCCTCCTAGTAGGTCCTCGCCACCGGCTGCCATTTCGTGATGGTGACCGGCATGTACTCCAGCTTCGGGCCGTCCTTCGTCCAATACGCCAGCGTATGTTTCAGCCAGTTCTGGTCGTCTCGCTTCGGAAAATCAACTCGCGAATGTGCTCCGCGCGACTCCTGTCGAGGCAGGGCGCTGACCACCGTGACCTCAGCAAGATCAAGCATGAAATCGAGTTGTAGCACGTTCAGGAATCCAGTGTTGAACGGCTTGCCCTTGTCTTCAACCTTGACGTTCTTGAACTTCTCCTTGATTTCTCTTATCTCTTTGAGGGCGGCTTCAAGCTGGTCTCCTCTGCGGTAGATCCACACCTTCTCGTACATTATGTGTCTCATTTCGTCTCTGAGGACGGCGATTCTGTGGTCTCCGTTTCTGGCCGCCAGCTCTGAGATTCTGCTTTCCTCAGCAGACAGCTTAGCCTGTGGAATCTCATGCAGGTCTGTCGTCGAGGCGTGTTTGGCGGCTTCCTCGCCTGAGACTGCGCCGAACACGAGGCACTCGGCAGTCGAGTTAGTGCCCAGCCTATTTGCGCCATGAAGACTCAAACAAGAGCATTCGCCTGAAGCATAGAGTCCAGCGATTGGAGTTTCAGTCCTTATGTTAGCCTTGATGCCTCCCATCGAGTAGTGCGCCGCGGGCCTAATCGGGATTGGTTCCTTGACAGGGTCGACGCCACCCAGTTTGATGGCTACGTCTCTGATGAGTGGTAGACGCAGGTTGATTTTTTCCTCGCCTAGATGCCTGAGATCTATTGCGATATATGGTCCATAAGGCCCTGGCAGGCCTCTTCCTTCAAGCATCTCCGTCTGTTCAGCTCGTGAAACCACATCTCGTGGCGCCAACTCCATTTTTTCAGCGGCATAGCGTTTCATGAAGCGTTCGCCGTCGGCGTTAATGAGGTATCCTCCCTCGCCACGTGCGCCTTCGGTGATGAGTACGCCCGAAGGCACTAAGCCTGTGGGGTGGAACTGGACAAATTCCATATCTTCGAGCGGTACGCCTGCACGATAGGCCATGGACATTCCGTCTCCCGTGGTAGTGTGCGAGAAGGTTGTGAACTCGTAGAT
>CAYGYI010000113.1:0-5532 GCA_964354055.1 uncultured Candidatus Bathyarchaeia archaeon
GACTACGTCCTAGTGCATGCGGGCTATGCCATAGAAGTTCTGGACGAGAAAGATGCCTTAGAAACGCTGAACCTCTGGAGAGAAATCCTGCAAACCGACACGCCTCAACAGTAGAACGAGTCCTTGTTGATCGGAAAATGGCTGAAAAAGCACGATTCAGAGATCCAGAGTTGGCGAAGCGCGTAGCCGAAAGAATCAGCAAACTCGCACCGAAAAAAGACACAATCAAGATTTGTCACGTGTGTGGCACACATGAGTGGACAATTACGCATTTTGGCCTGCGCAGCCTGCTGCCTCCCAACGTGGAGGTCATAGCTGGACCAGGTTGCCCTGTATGCATAATCCCAGCCTCAGAAGTAGACGAAGCCACGCAACTGGCACAGAAAGATGTCGTCGTCACTTGCTTCGGCGACGTCATAAGAGTACCCGGCTCAAAAACGTCTCTGCTGGACGCCAAGGCTGAAGGCGCCGACGTACGCGTCGTTTACAGTATATCCGATGCCGTCAAAATGGCCACAGACGAGCCGAACAAGCAGTTTGCCTTCTTCGCCGTAGGCTTCGAAACCACGGCACCGTCAACGGCAGTCGAAATCATCAACAAGCCTCCCGTCAACCTGAGCTTCCTAGTCTCCCACAGGCTGATACCGCCAGCCATGAAGCTACTTGCCGAGATGCGGGATCTGAGCCTCAGCGGCTTCATCGCGCCAGGCCACGCCAGCACCATCATCGGCCTCAAACCCTACGAGACATTCCCAGAAAAACACGGCATCCCCACCGTCGTAGCAGGCTTCGAACCTCTCGACATACTCTTCGCCATCTGCATGATCCTGAAACAGCTGGACGAAGGCAAGCCACGCCTCGAAAACGAATATACGCGCGCCGTCCGCTACCAAGGTAACACAAAAGCCCAAGGACTGATGAAGAAGATCTTCGATACGATTGACGGAAACTGGCGCGGACTAGGCACAATCTCACTGTCAAAGCTCGCTCTGCGAAAACAGTATGAAACCTACGACGCACGCGTGAAACACCACATCCATATCAAGCAGAGTCTTGACACGCTGCCCGGCTGCCAATGCCCCCAAGTCGTAGTTGGCAAGATCAAACCGAACGAATGCTCGCTTTTCATGAAAGTCTGCACGCCACAGAAACCTGTGGGCGCCTGCATGGTCAGCAACGAGGGCACATGCAGAATATGGGCAGCAAATAAAAGCAAGTGATCGGGAGATCTGCGACATTTACTCTGGGTTTTTCAGCTGCGACTGTCCGGCATATGGCATCGTTTTGGAGCAACAAACTGCAAACAGCTGGCAAATCAAAAGAACTCTGCAGAATGAAGTTTTAATTAAAGAGGTATAGTCTAGGTAGTGTGCAGTTGAAGAACATGGGCAAGCAAGACTGGCGCTATCTTCTGTTTTTGCTTCTGTCGCATCATCCGCCAGAAAAACTGCGCAGGACAATCCGCGTAGGTTTCAGAGGCAAGAACGTGTACCTATGCGCCAGATGCACTGGAAGATACCTGAGCCTCATAGGAGTCTTCGTGGCTAATTTTCTTGGGCTTCGTTTTCCATTGTGGCTTTATCTTCCTCTGGTTTCGATCCTTCCCATGCCGGCCGCGGTTGATTGGCTCACGCAAAGCGGCAAACTCAGAGAAAGCAGCAACCCGTTGCGCATAGGAACAGGCCTTTTGCTGGGAATCACAGAAGCGCTCATTCTGCTATTAGCAATTAATGGAATACTTGACGTTTTTCTGGCAGCCATAGCCATAATCGGAGTCTACGTCTTCTCAATAATCGTGATCGTCCTGAAAACAGATTTCTTGAACTCTTACTTGGGCGACGTTATGCGAGGAAAATGAAAGGATTCAAGGGATTTTGCCGAAAAGAAGCTTTATGAAAAGGCTTATATCTTCTGGGAATAAACTAGAGCCAAGATTGGTGGTTGAATTTGGGAGAAGAAGAAAAGCGGAGATACAGTCTTGCAGTGCTAATCATTCTGCTAATCGTTTGCTGGCCAGCAGCGCTCATCTACTACTTCACCAGACCCATAGTCAAGTCAAAACCGACCCGAACGTGTCTAGGTTGCGGAGCACAAATCGCGATGGACTACGCAGTCTGCCCACATTGCGGCAAAAAGGTTGAAAAAGCATAACCTGAATCAACGCTCTCAACGAGTAAATAGTGAGCTTCGAAACCACTTGCCTGAAGTCGCCGAAATGTGACTGGCCGACAGACACTCATGGACAGGAGTCCTCATGTCGTCTAAAAAACTGCTCATCGCCGTGTCTATCGTCGCCCTCACTTGTGCAGCACTGTCCGCTACCCTTTTCTTTGTCCAATCTTCCCAGAAAGAAACAGAAAGCGAAGTTCTTCTGATTCCTATCAACGAAATATTAACTGACAACACTGCAAATCTGGTTCAAACCGGGATCAACATTGCGACATATCGAGGCTCGCGTCTGATCATACTGGTCTTGGATACACCTGGGGGTTACGTTAGCAGTGTTGAACGCATGATGACCATGATTGATGAGTCAGAAGTGCCAGTGGTCGTTTTCGTAGAGCACCGTGCGATCAGTGGAGGCGCGTATGTTCTTATGGCTTCTCATGTTGCCGCAATGAGGTCCAGTGCTCAAATTGGCTCTTGCCAACCAGTCACCGAGTTCGGAGAACCCATAACTGACTCCAAATACGTCAACTACCTAACTGAACTTATGAGAAACCATGCATGGCTTCACACAAGGAACGAGACTGCCGCGCAGCTGTTCATCAAGGAGAACCTTAACCTGAACGGCGAACAGGCATCCCGCTTCAGAGTGGCTGATCTGATTGCAGACGACCTTGATGACTTGATGGTCAAACTGGATAGCTACGTTCTAGTCAAGTACAGCGAAGGCGAGAGCAGGCGTTTTGCCCTCACTAAGAAAGAAGATGCCAGCCGATACGAAGCAGTTCGAACGTGGGGTTTCGAGAGCATCAACCAAGCTGAAATCCGAAGATACTCAGGCACCTTTGAACATCTCAACCCACCGTCAACAATTCTTGATATATCAATGGTTCTAATCTTCCCGCTTGCACTTCTTATAGTGTACATACCCTCAATCCTCATAGTACCTATGCTAAGCTTAACCGTGAGCTTTTCGCTGGAAGCATTTACAGCCGTGTTTTCAGCAATCATGGGCGTGGTGGGAATAGCAAGCATAGTGTTGCTGCTTGCAGAAAAGCAAGGCGAACAGCACGAATAGGCAAACCCAAACTTATTCCTACCATTTTGTTATTCAGTTACGACAAATGCGAAAAGGTTGTCTTAAAGTCTGATAATTGAGCTTCATCGTTAAAAACCTCTGACATTGCAGAGACTTGAGAGAGACATCATAACATGAATGTTGAATTGGGTTACCTCATTCTTTCTCATGAACTTAATTTGAGCAAACGCTCCTGACTACGTTCTGCTAAGCTCTTTCTTAGCATATTCTTGGAATTGGGTCGCCTATTGGCCTGGCGACTATTCTTTTTCCACCTACGATCGTCTGCATAGCCACGCCATCAAAAACCTTTGTTGCTTCACCGATGATCTGAGCTTCCTTCCCTTCGCTGGTTTTCCGCAAAAACTTCAGCACTTCTTCTGCCTTATCTTTCACGGTTCCTATGATGATTTTTCCTTCGTTTCCGATTTCTAGGGGGTCGAGGCCGAGCATTTCGCAGGCAGCCCGAACATTCTCTCTTATTGGTATCTTGTCCTCATAGAGTAGTATGCCCACGCGTGATTTTTCGCTAACCTCGTTGATGGCATCAGCCAACCCGCCTCTCGTAGGATCTTTCATGGAAACGACGCCCCCGACCTCGCCCAGCAATCGCTGAATCATACAGTTCAACGGTTTAACGTCGGACTTTATGTCGCTTCCGAAGCTCAATCCTTCTTGGGCAGACAGCACCGCCAACCCATGGTCACCAATCGTGCCTGAGAGCACTATCTTATCCCCAGCCACAAGGTTAGAATCCAACATCCAACGAGCCTTGAAGTCGTGTCTGAACTTTCTCACAATCTTCAGATTTTCTTCCAAAGCCAGCGTTCTCCTGCCGATACCTGACACGTTGATCACGCAACCTCCTAGGCTTCCTTTCTCAACCACCTTCGTGTCACCTGTAACGATGCTCACGCCAGCCTCGCGACACGTGTCACGCATGCTCACCAAAATGCGCTCGAAATCAGACAAGTGCAGCCCCTCTTCCAACACGAGGCCACAAGCCAGCGCATACGGCTCAGAACCCACCGCGGCCAAATCGTTGACAGTTCCAGAAACTGAAAGACGCCCGATGTCTCCACCTGGAAAGAAAATAGGCTTAACAGCATGCGAATCGCTTTTCAGAGCTATGTCGCCTACGACGGCAGCATCATCCATAGCCTCAAGCGGAACCTCTGCGATGCTGCTGCCTCCAAAGTACTTCACCACGTAATCCCTGACCAGATCGTGCATGACTGTCCCGCCTGCGCCATGCAACATCGTGATGTGTCCATCCTTCCCTGTCAATGTCTCCACTCTCACTGGTTCAATACTCAAACTAGGCAAACATAAATGCATCGTAGCTTAACGGCAGAAAAATCAGTGCGATTTGCTCCATGCCGAATATGCCTGTACGCCATTTCTCAAAGCTTGACGATGCCTGACACGATGGCGTTCTGGGCTTCTCAGGGCGCTCTGTTTCGCCTCAGAATCTTTTGCTTTAGAGGAAAACCATATAAATAGCCATACCGCTCTTGTTTTGCAGTCTGGAGAGAGCATACTGTGCCAAAATGGGGATACTCGATAATTGAAGGCGAACTGGACCCCGAAAAGACCGTGAAGGCCAGCGGGCGCGAGATTAGGGTATCCCATAAACTGGCCCGAGAAGTGTGTGCCACGATCAAGGGAATGATGTTAACTCAAGCTAAACAGTACCTTAAGGATGTTATGGCGAAGGTGAAACCTGTGCCCATACGCAGGTACAGGAAAAAGGCCGGGCACCGACATGGCCTAGTGAAGGCCTTCGCAGGTAGATACCCCATCAAAACTTCAAAAGAAATCCTAAAAATCCTCGAAAGCGCCGAAGCCAACGCTGAAAACAAGGGCCTCGATACGGACCGAATGCGCATCGTCCATGCCGCAGCCTATCCGGGCATGAAGATCAAACGCTATAAACCCAGAGCTCAAGGTAGAGCCTCGCCGAAGTTCCAGATACTCACCCACATCGAAATTGCCCTCGAAGAAAAGCCCGAGACAGGGGAAGAAACGTAATGTCCATAGTCAAGTATTTTGTGTCAGAATCCATCAAAAGAACTGAAATCGACGAATTTTTGATGAAGAAGCTTGAAAGAGCAGGCTACGGCGGAGTCACCATCTCAAAAACCCCGCTTGGAACTCACATAGTCATTTACGCCATGCGTCCAGGCCTAGTCATTGGACGCGGCGGAGAAACCATAAGAGAACTCGCAGCCAATCTAGAGGAAACGTTCAAAGTTCCCAACCCTCAAATCTCAGTTTCAGAAATCGAG
>CAYGYI010000114.1:0-5405 GCA_964354055.1 uncultured Candidatus Bathyarchaeia archaeon
CAAATCCTGTAATCTGTTCCGATCGTCAGTTGCCTTTGAAGAAACATGCCAAGAAATGTGCGAAACTATATACGATTCGGGTCCAAAATAACGGGCATATGCCCGAAAAATTAGATTCATTACTCCGACTTTTCTGAGGGTTCTTTACCTGTTTCATGAAAATCCCTTACAGGAAGTGCATGAGAGAGAAGTTGTGAGAAGGGCGAAAATCAGCAAGGGTTCAGCAAATGAAATTCTCAAGCAGCTTTTTGAAGTAGGCATTCTGGAAAGAAACAGGAAAGACAGAATGGTGTTCTATAGGCTCAACTTGGGAAATGCTGTGGCAAAACAGTTCAAAATTCTCCTTAACGTTTACTCTCTGAACAAGTTCGTTGAGTCAGCGATGCCACTCTGTAAAGAAATAATGCTGTTCGGAAGCTGCTCGGAGGGAATAGACACGGGAGAGAGTGACATGGACATTTTTGTGCTTACAAGTGAAAAGGACAAGGTAAGATCAGAGTTGAATGCTTGTCAAGAGAAGATTGGAAGAAGAATATCGCCTATAATAGTCAACTCAAACGAGTACGCGAAATTGAGGAAGAATGATAAGCCTCTGTATGAGAGGATTTTGAAAGGAATTACGCTTTGGGAATCTGAATGAGCGAGTTCAAGCGTTTCATTGATGAGAGAAGGCTGATTCGAATAGGGGTTGACCGAAAGCTGGTTCTGAAAGAGATTGAAGGCTCCGTGAGTGATCTAGAGGAAGCAAAGGACTCCTTATCGAGACAGAGGTTCAAGTGGGCAACTATACAGGGATATTATTCAATGTTTCATGCAGCAAGAGCGCTCGTGTACAATAAAGGATTTAGAGAAAAGAGCCACTACGCGTTGTTGATAGCATTGCGAGAGCTATTTAATGGTCAGCTTGCTGAGTCTATCCAGGATTTTCATGAAGCAATGGGGTTGAGAGAAGAGGCGGATTATGGGCTTGCATTTTCCGAGGATGCTGCCAGAGAGACTGTTGACGATGCTGAAAAGCTCTTGAGCAAAGCCAAAGCGATTTTGCACATTTGAACAAATCGTTGTCACCCGCGCGTTTGTAAGATGTTTCATACTATTGTGAGGAGCCTTGTGTTTGCGCTCTCTGGTTATAATGAAGCAGTCTTCATTTGGACAACGATTCCTCACCGCATGAAATGACAACATAGCAAGAGAGGCTTTAAGGGCATAGCAATCGAAGCAGGTCACACCTGTCAAAACCTCTATCTGCATGCGACGCAGTAAGAGCCTGACGTCTGTGCTGTTTTTCCCATATGACTGGAAAACCATCGACGCTTTAATAATTCGATGGCAAGATGGATTCACTGTTTACTTGACGACAGCTAGATCTAGCGTGTATATGCTTCCGGAGAACAAGGAAAAACATAACGTCCACAATCTTCACATACCAGTGCGGCATGTGAGATTTACCTTCTGTGTCTTAAACTTTTGGTCGGAGATCGTGGAAGCTTCAATGATCTTTCAATTCCCGTTATTGGGCTTGTCTTCTGAATTCTGATTCTGAATTGAGAAGCCTTAAACTCTTTATTTCGCCAACGCAGCTTGTTTAGTCAAGTCAGAGGTGACTGTATAGACAATGGAAAGTGCAATTCCAAAAATGGTTTTTGCGTTCATCGAAACCAGACCTAACGAAGTCATATACGAAATCTGCATAACATTGAAGGATGTCCGAGGCGCAGTGTTCAAGACCGCCAAGGTTCTTTCAGATGCAAACGTCAACCTGCGGACAGCCATGCTCTTCGACGCCGTGGAAAAAGGTAACTTAGGCTACTGGACGTCGTTTATAGACGTTGCCAAAGCCAAGAAGAGCATCGGCCAAATAGAACAGGATCTTCGAGGCCTCGATGTCGTTCAAGATGTCAAGATAGTGAAACCCGAGCCATTGATCTATGATGTCATACACTTCCCTATACAATATGGAGACAGCACGGCAATGATTATGCCTCTTGAGCTCTTCGGCAGCCTATTCGAAGAAATCGAGAAAATACTGACCCCTTCAGGGTTTGCCGCCGTCTTCTACGGAGCAGGCAAGAAAAGTGGAGCCCACGTAACCGAGCTTCTCGGGAAGAAGTATGGATTGTCTGGCGAGCTTTTCGTTTCAGCCTTAATTCAGTCAACTCGAGCACTGGGCTGGGGACAGTTGGAGGATGTTAAGCTGGACTTGCACAGACCCTTCTGCAGCGTAAAAGTCAGGAAATGCTTCGAGGCCGTTCTCAAAGGTTCCAGAAGAGAAGCAGCCTGCCACTGGACGCGGGGTTTCATCGCAGGCTTCCTGAGCGAAGTCGTGGGAAAACCTCTCGAGGCCGTTGAGGTGAAGTGCGCAGCATCTGGCGACGAACTTTGCGAGTTCGAAGTTTGCCCGAGAATCTAGGAGGAAAACGTCTATGAGCGCAGATGTATGCAGTATTCTTGATTCAGCCTCGTGGCCACCAGATCTCATGTCTGAAACAGCGTGTTATCCAGCTTATGCAGAAAATTTAACAGTAATGAAAACCATTATTAACGGTTATAATCCTAGAATGCTGTTAAACTCAAGATATAAGACGTAATATGGTTTGGGTGAAGAATGCAGAGATCGGAAAAAGCTGAACGCGCAAACCTGTACAAAGATCGTAACACACAGGTTTTCCTAAGCAAGTTTCTCAGCGGCGAGTTGGCTGAACTTGAACCCGTGTACGATCCAAAGGTCGGCTACCACTACCCGCTCGTGGAGGCAATCATAGGCCCAGCCTCAAACGCAGAAGACTTCCTTCAAAAACTTCACAGCACTGGAGTGCTGAAAAGTAGACTCTATGACAAGATAATCTACTGCCCGAAATGCGGTTCAGCCAACATCTCAGCCAGGTACTGCTGTCCATACTGCAAATCATTCGATGTCCAGAAAAGCTCGTTGATCGAGCATGTCAAATGCGGCTACATGGATGTTGAAGAAAACTTTCGCAAAGAAGGCAAGTTTGTCTGTCCAAAATGCCACGACGAGTTGAAAAAGCCGGACCTTGACTACCGCCGTGCTGGCATATGGTGTACATGCAAGGAGTGCAACAAAAGCTTCGATATTCCTGTGACATCGCACTTTTGCCGTGCCTGCCACGCAAACTCGAGTTTTGAGGATGCTGTCATCAAGGATGTTTACGCTTACAGCCTCAAGGAAGAGGTTAGAGAAGAAGTCTCGCTGGACTGGGTAGTCATCACCCCAATTCGGGACTTTCTGCGCGAAAACGGGTTTGAGGTCGAAAGTCCAGCGTTCCTGAAGGGCAAGTCTGGTGCGAACCATATCTTTGACATAGCTGCCTTCAAGGGCGAGATGGTTCGCAAAGTGACCGTCATCGATTTGGCCACGTCAACGCAGGACGCGGTGCCTGAACAGCCGATAATCGCTCTATTCGCCAAGGTGTACGACGTTTCTCCCGACCATGCCTACCTGATAGCCATACCTGAGTTAAGCGAGAACGGAAAAAAGATGGCAGAACTCTACAACATCCAGATCATCGAGGCGAAAAACCAGAAAGAAGTCATAAAAGCCCTGAAGGAAAAAATGGTCCAAAAGTAGAAAGCGTCGTAGCATCTGCTTCAGCTTTTCCTGAACACTGCAGTGTTACCGCGTTCCGTTACAGCCTTCACGATGAAGCTGCCTGCAGGCAGAGCTAGGTCAGTTCTAACGTAATCTGTTTCTACGCCTGAGTTGAAAAAGAAGTCTGCGCTGTATCGTTTGTGTGTGGTTGAGTTCACTATCCAGATGCCTACTATGTGACAAGTAACTGGGCCTTCGTTTTGGAGAGTCAGTTTGACGCCATCGCGCGCGCGCTCAGCATTTGTGAGGTTGATCTTCTCCTGCATTCTTTCCCAGTCGAACTGGTTCATCTGGTAACTCCACAAGACCACGTTGGCGACAACGATTACTATGAGAACAAGGCTGAGCATGACAACGATCACGTTGCTTACGCCACGCTTGTTAAGCCTAAGGCGCTTCATAATAGCCTCCAACATGTGTCCCCCTCGTCGTTACCACATCCACGTAATACAAGCTGCCGGGTGCCCAGATGCATGAGACATTTAGCCAGCCATGTGCGTTAATCTCGAAGGTTCCTTGCGAAGCGAAGGCTTGAGAAGTATGGTTAACGTAGACTGCGGAAACGTGGATCGCCACTTTCCCCGTGTTGTGCAGGTAGATGGCGATGTCGCCTGTTGACGGATTGAACCACAGATCTTCTATTATCAGCCGTTCGCTCATGTTTTCCCGCATGTTTGTAGAGATAACGTAGGTCGCAGTTGTGGCGATGGCCATTGCGGCGACAGCCACCACAGTGAGCAACAGGTTGCTCAGCACAGGCGTTATAGCCCTTCTGTCACGGAAAACACGCGGCCCTCGCATTCTTTCACACCCCCAAAAAGATCTTGAGCGCGATGTAACCGCAAAGCATCATTACGAGACTATGCTTGAGACCCGCGTTTATGGTGCCTTCGCCCATTTTTCCAGCAACCAAGCCGCCGAAGAGAGCCTGAATCGTGGTCATGTGGAAGAATATTCGCCGCATCTGTTCAGAAGACATCGTGCTTGGGCTGAGGAGCGGCAGGCCTTCTATGCTTACGAAGAACGACTGGAAGAGCAGCACGATGGTGAACAGGAACACGAAGAAGGCCACGTAGATTATGGCCACGTAGGGCCTCGTCTGATTCCTTCGCTCCTTATCCAGTAGTAGCGTAGACTGCACAAACTTGCCCATGGGATCAAACACTTTTTCCACGTGACCGCCGGAGCGGCTTGCCTCAATCACCAGAGGTACTGTGCGCTGGACAAGCACGGTGTTCACTCGTCTTCCGAGCGCGAGCAGGGCCTCCTCGAAGGGCATTCCCCAAGAAATCTGCGAAACCATCTTCTTCAGTTCGACGGTAAGAGGTCCATAGTTTCTCTTGGCTGCGTTCTCCAATGCTTGAGGCAGGGTCATTCCTGTTTCTTGGCCTTGAACTATGCTTCTGAAAAGGTCTGGCAGCCGTTCGTCCACTGCTTTTCGCCACCTGTATTCAACATAGTTCAAGATGGCTGTTGGTGAAATGGCTACTATGAGCGCAAAGAAGACGTACTCGTCCAGCGTGAAGCCTTTCCAGGGCGTGAGGTAACCCAAGACGACTATGGCGGCCGCTAGTATGCATGAGACAACCCATGCGGTTTTCTTTACTTTCTTGGTTACTTTCGGCATTTCGATTACCATTTTGGTGAGATGGCGTCAAGGATGATTAGGAACATTATCGAAGCCAGCGGTATGCCAATGTAGGTGAGCAAATTGAGTATCAAATCGGGGCTCAGAAGACCAAGCGAGCCTCCGCCCAGCATCGCCATGACTGCAAGCATGATCACCATGAGCAGT
>CAYGYI010000115.1:0-5311 GCA_964354055.1 uncultured Candidatus Bathyarchaeia archaeon
GGAGGCTCAGGCATATTCAGGCCTGAAGTCACACTACCGCTCGGCGTCAAAGAGCCAGTCATCGCCTGGGGCCTCGGTATCGATCGCCTGTTCATGATGCGTGCAGGAATCGACGAGATCCGCTACATCTTCCCGACTGATCTGAACTGGATAAGAAGGAAGGCGGTGATCTAACATGCCCACGATAGACATTGACTACCAAGAATTCGAAAAGCTGCTCGGAAGAAGTTTCGGCAGAGACCTGGAGAAAATCAATGACACCTTGGCGTTCGTGAAGGGCGAAGTGAAGCTTTTCAACGAGAAAGAGGGCACGATGAGCGTGGAAATTAAGGACACGAATAGACCTGACACTTGGAACGTTGAAGGTTTGGCCCGTGCGCTCCGAGGCTTCTTGGGCATCGAAACAGGCTTAAGAGAATATGCTGTTGGCAAGATCGCCGGCGAAGTTCACGTTGACAAACGTCTCGACGACATTCGCCCGTTCATCAGTTGCTCCGTCGTCAAAGGTCTTGCGCTTTCGGACAGGATAATTCGCGGCCTCATGCATCTGCAGGACAAGCTCGACCAGACATATGGACGGAACAGACAGAAAACCTCAATCGGCCTCTACAACTTGGATCTGATCAAGCTACCTCTATATTATGGCGTGGCCAAGCCCACTGAAGCCAGCTTCGCACCGCTGGGCTTCGCGGAGAAGATGACGCTCAAGCAGATGCTGAAGGAACATCCGAAAGGCCAAGAATACGGCCACATCATAAGCGGCCACTCTGTCTACCCGATACTGCTAGACTCAGAACAAACACCGCTCTCGTTTCCGCCCATAATCAACTCGAACGACCTCGGCAGAATCACCGAGACCACGCGCAACGTGCTAGTCGAAGTCACTGGCACGAGCCACGCCGCCGTCCTCAACGTGCTCAAGATCGTCACACTGTCGCTGATCGACCGAGGCGGCAAACCCTATGCCATGAAGATTCATTATCCACACAGAAAAATGGACGAGGTTACACCCGACTTCGCCACGACCACAATGGAGCTGGATGTTGAATACGCGGAAAAAATCACAGGTCTACGATTGACTGCTAAGGAGATCATACCGCTACTTGCCAAAGCTGGCTACGACGCCAAGGTGATAGATAAAGGCACAGCACATGTCCGTATTCCATGTTACCGGGTGGATGTGATGCACATGGTAGACGTCATAGAAGATCTAGCCATAGCATACGACTACAATCGCATTAAGCCTGTGTGGCGTGAAATGCACACCACAGGAGACACGAGATCCGAACAGAGATTCATCGACACCGTCCGCGAGCTTATGGTCGGCCTCGGCTTCCAAGAAGTGCTTACACCCACACTTACGAATCCGGAGAACCTGTTCACTAATATGAACCTGAAGAAACAGAGCATAGTCGAAATCGCAAACCCCAAGATCAACACGCTGACATGCCTCAGAAACTGGCTACTGCCCAATCTGCTCGAATTCATAAGCAACAACCTGCATGTAGAATGCCCACAACGTATATTCGAACTCGGCAAAGTCACACTTCTCGACGAAAAGAGCGAGACAAGAACAAAAGACGAAGAAAGACTCGCAGCCGTCATCTACCACGCAAACGCAAGCTTCACTGAAGCCAAACAAACCCTAGAAGCACTCCTCACAAACCTAGGCATAGAATGGCGCATAACAGAAGCGAAGCATCCAAGTTTCATAGAAGGACGAGCAGGCAGAGTAATGGTCAACAGCACAGACGTTGGTGTTCTTGGCGAGATTAACCCTCTTGTCCTGGAATCTTGGAACCTTGAAAACGCAGTGGTTGTCTTCGAACTAAACGCATGCAAGTTGGTCAGTAAGAGAAGCACGCACTAGACAAACGTAAGCAGATCAGCCACCTCAAATGCGCGCACGATAGGGAATGCCTAAAAAAGGTTTATTAGTTCAGGTTCAGAGCATGTTTTGTCGAATAGGAGAAAGAAAAATGATGAGAAAAATAGTGCTTATCAGTATCGCTTTGGCTTTCCTGCTTACTCTTGGAACAGTAATACAGATAACCTACGCACTCTATCCGACGACCGATCCGTGGCCAATGTGGCGGTACAACAACACGCGGTCTGGGTACACAACGTCCTCTGCACCTAACAATAACAAGACCTTATGGACGGCTGCGCAGTCCTATCCATCCAGTGTACCGATCGTCGTAGACGGCAAAGTGATAGTCACGGGCTCTGGCCCAAGGATGTACGCCTTAGACGAAACCACAGGCGTAGAGATTTGGAGGTCATTCACGTTTTACGGTTCGCCCGCAGGAGACCCAACTTGCTTGAACGGCATAATCTACATAGGCACAACGAGCGGTTATCTCTATTCCATCAACGCAACAACAGGCCAAAAAATCCATGAAGCCGCTTTAAGCCCTGACCAGATAGCCACAAGTCCAGCTGTCGCTAACGGGAAAGTCTTCTTTGGGACGTATAGCACTAGTAACAACCGTCTCTACGCATATAACGCGACAAATCTGCAGTTTATGTGGTATTTTGGGACAGGCGGACCAATATATTCTTCACCGGCAATCGCTGGCAACATGCTCTATTTCGGATGTGACGACGACAAGATTTACGCACTGGACATCTCTAACGACTTGGGCGCATCTGTGGTGTGGACATACACCACAAAGGGCAATGTACGCTCCACACCGTGCATTGCCGGAGACAAGCTGTTCATAGGCTCTTCCTATGCAGACTCTTCGATTTTTGCCTTGAACGCGACAACAACAAACCCCTATGGTCAGCTTATCTGGAAATGGAGTACTTCTTCGTATGCTATTGACACGACTCCAGTGTTCCTAAACAACATTGTTTATGTGACTGCCGGATATGACAAAGCTTATGCTCTATTCGCTAACGCACCCGCTGGGAATTACACTGAGAACGATGTGGCAATCAAAAAGTGGAGTCTAACAATAACTGGAGGCTATTCTCCGACTACGCCAACAATTGCCGACGGCAAAATGTTCTTCGGCGGAGGAGACTACAAGCTATACGCCTTAGACATCAGCGACGGTAGCATAATCTGGACTTCCACATTCAGCTCTAGCCCCTATGAACCAGTAATTGCGGACGGAAGGCTTTTTGTCAGCAACTACTACGGTCTCACTGCCTTCGGAAACTACTATCCGCCCCAAACCTACTACTACACGGTCACCCCTGTTGCCGGATTCACATATACGATTAAGCTGGTAATAGCCAACGCGACACCCAGCCAGACGATTCAGACGAACCTCTTGACAACTCAAAAGAAACTGAACTTCACTATCACGGGAATAGACTATACACATGGCATGGCAAACGTTACAATTCCAAACGGGATGCTAGGCGGACCCTACACGGTCAGAATCGACGGAGGATTGCCATCGCCAAGCCCAGTCGTGGTAAGCAATGGCACACACTCTTCCATATACTTCACGTACTCCCAAAGCACACACAACATTGAAATCTCAGGCACCACAGTGATACTGGAGTTCCCTCCAGCCTTGATGCTACCTCTGCTAACGGTCATGTCTCTAGCAGCAGTTATATTCGCAAGGAAGAAACTACGCCAGAACTGATCTTCACCCCTTCTTTCTTTTTTCGGAACAGCCAACGCGCGCTTCCAGCAAGCGACGACACAGATGCCTTCAAGAAAAAACGAGATTACTCGAGTATTTCCTCGAGTCTCTTGCCTATAGCGTTCCAGTTGACGATGTTCCAGAAGGCTTCGACGAATTTGGCGCGGTCGTTCTTGTAGTCCAAGTAGTAGGCGTGTTCGAACACGTCGAGTACCATGAGGATTCTGAACATTGGGTATACGTTTGTGTTGTGCTTTTCAATCTGCATTGGTAAGGGTCTGCTGGTTTGTCTGCACCATGCGAGTGCTGCCCAGCCTGAGCCTTCCACACTTGTGGCGGTTTGGCTGAACTCCTTCTTGAAACGGTCGAAGCTGCCGAACTCTTTCTCCAATGCCTCGCCGAGTTTGCCTGTGGGCTTGCCGCCTCCGTCTTTGCCTGAGGGCGCCAAGCTACCCCAGAACAGCGAATGCAAAACGTGGCCTCCGATGTTGAACGAAAGCTCCTTCAAAGTTGCTTTCACATCCCAGTCAGTGTTCTCCTTGTGGGCCTTGTCCATTTTCTGCAGTATCGCGTTCGCGCCGTTCACGTAGGCTTGGTGATGCTTCTGGTAGTGGATGGTTAGTTGTTGCTCACTCATGTAAGGTTCAAGGTCTTTCAGTCCGAAGGGCAATTGTGGCAAGACGTAAAACTTGTTCTGCTCCATGTTCCTATCACCTCCATTCAAATGGTTTCACACGATTCATATGCTTTTCTTTGGCTTCACTTCATGCTTTCGATGATGCGGCTTATGTCCACATCTTCAATAGGCATCTTCGTCAATGACATGTCCTTCACATGCGGCATGTTATCACTGAACGTAGGTCTATCGTCCTTGTAGAAGATGCCGATGGGTATGCGGTCGCCTCGCTCGTAACTCTTCTCAAGCGCCTTTTGCCTGTCCGACGCGTCGTGGCCGGATTCTTCGAGTTTGTAGACGCGCTGGCGGAACCAGTCGTAGGTGTTCAGGTAGTTGAAGGTTACGCACGGCTGGAAAACGTCGATGTAGCTGAAGCCTCTGTGCTTTGCCGCCTGCACGATCAGGCTCTGCAGATGCTTAGGGTCGCCTGCAAAGCCGCGTGCCACAAATGACCCGTCGCTGATGAGCGCGTGTGCGATCGGATTCAACGGCGGGACTGTGGAGCCGAAGGGCGTTGATTTCGAGCGGAAACCGACTTGGCTCGTGGCCGTAGTCTGCCCTGTCGTCAGGCCCAACGTCATGTTGTTGTGCACGATCAGCGTCACATCGATGTTTCTTCTAACTGCGTGGCAGAAGTGATCCCAGCCCTCATCGTAGCAGTCAGCGTCACCAGAGAATCCGAACACGTGCAGTTCAGGGTTGGCCAGCTTAATTCCTATGGCCACGGGCAAAACTCTGCCATGAATGCCATGAAAAGCATTAACGCCAACATAGTCGCTAATCTTCCCGTGGCAACCTATGCCGCTTACAAGCACTACTTGCTCTCTTTCGAGACCAAGTTCAACCAGCGCAGTCTTGAAGGCTGAGAGAATGCCGAAGTTGCCACAGCCCGGACACCATGTGTTCTTGGCTCGAGTCTCAAGGTCCTTCAAAGAAACCATGCTCATAGCACCTCCTTGATTTGTTTGGAAAGCGCCACAGAATTGAACGGTCTTCCATCATACTTCAGTATCTTGTGATTCACGTTTCG
>CAYGYI010000116.1:0-5262 GCA_964354055.1 uncultured Candidatus Bathyarchaeia archaeon
CGTGATGTTAGTATGTGGCTTTGTTTGTCTCTTAGGGTGACGTAGTAGTTGATGGTTTTGTTGGCGAGTTGGTTGTAAGCTGGAATCAGAGCCGTGTACAGACGCCTTTGTGAATTGTAGGTCATCAGCTTCATGTACCATGTGCCATCGATCCAGAAGTTGAGCGTCACGCTGTCAACCAGTTCTGTTACGTTGTTACGCCTGGGCAGGTTATGTTCGCCTCTGCCATCAGGGTCGACGTGAGGTGCACGCCGCTGATTTGCAGTGTGCCTATTACCTGTATGTTGTTCGTGTTGAGTTTGGCGTTTGTAGCGGCCTACCTTGTTGGCAAGAGGTTTGGGAGAAGGCAGGCGGTGACCTTCGGGATTGCGGCGTGCGTAAAGAATGCGGCACTAGTGCCTGTTGTAGGTGTGACGGGTTTTGGACCGGCGGTGCTGCCGCCTCTTGTAGCGAACTTGATTGCTCAAAATTTGCTGGTGGTTCTGTTGAGGATCTTCATAAGAGATGGCGCCAAGCTTGCGCCTGCCTAGTTATGTTTATGTAAAACAAGCTTGCTATGTGATCTTATGATCTCGATTATTGGTGCAGGAAGAATCGGCAGTTCGGCAGCCTTCAATATACTGGGACGAAGAATCAGCGACGTTGTTCTCATTGACATTATGGGGGATTTGGCTCAGGGCGAGGCTTTGGACATGATGCAGGCGGCTCCTGCCATCGAGTTTGACGGCAGAATCAAAGGCACCAGTGACTATAGCGAGATGGCAGGTTCGGAGCTTGTGATCGTGACTGCGGGTCAAGCTAGAAAGCCTGGCATGAGCAGGGTTGATCTTGCAGCTACGAATGCCAAGATCGTTAGAGGCATAGTCAAAGAGGTTGTGCGATACGCGCCTGACTGTAGGCTTATGATGGTGACGAATCCTGTGGACGTTATGACCTACGTGGCTTACAAGGAGTCGGGATTCGAACGTAACCGTGTCTTCGGCATGGGCAACATTCTGGACACGTTGCGGTTCAGATCGTATATCGCCACGGAGTTGGGCGTCTCGCGTGAAGACGTTCGAGCGTTGGTGATTGGAGAGCATGGAGACGGCATGGTGCCACTTGTGAACTACGCCTCAGTCAGCGGCATCCCAATTGCAGGCCTCCTCAGCAAGGAACAAATCGAAAAAATCACAAGCCTCACACGAACCTCAGGCGGAGACGTAATCAAGCTGAAAGGCAGCACAGTCTACGCGCCAGCAGCAGTCATTGCCATAATGGCTGACGCTATATTACGAGGAAGAAACAGAGTAATGAGCATATCCACATACTTGCAGGGCGAATACGGCTTCTCTGATGTAGCCATCGGCGTGCCTTGCGTTCTCGGAAAGAATGGCATAGAAAGAATACTTGAGCTCAAGCTGGATTTCGAAGCAAAAGAAGCTTTCGAGAAATCTGTCAGGATGACGAGAGAAGCTATAGTAGCACTGAATGCTTGATGTGGCGCCGGGGGTGGGATTTGAACCCGCGCGGCCCCGAGGGGCCACAAGCTCTTAGGCAATTTGCATTGTTTCCAGGCTTGCTCCCTACCTGGCTAGGATACCCCGGCATACATGTGATAGAGTTTATTCAAGCATGGATCGCTATTATAGGTTTCCAAGAGACTTAATGGCTGAACCAATGCAATCTGACGTGGGAGGGTGTTTTTGAAGCTTAGTAAGAAGTATTCCACAGTTTTGACTGCTCTGTTTATGACGTTGGCCATGGACTCAACTATGACGTTTACGATGACTTTGGTTATGACGGGGCTTAGTGCTGGTTTCGCATTGCGTTTCTTAGGTGGGTTTGCCATCGGCTTCGTTGTGGGTTTTCCGACGAGCCTTCTGGTGGTTCCAAGCGTCAGAAGACTGGTGACAAGGCTGACTGAAGAGTAGGCTATGATTGCTTCTGCGAAATCAGCACCCGGTAGCCGCTGCCTCTGGCGAGTACGTTGACGTTGCCGAAAGCGCTTTCGAAGACTGATCGCAGACGTTTTCCGCCTATCTTGGATTTCACCACCATCTGCAATGTAGCCTTATCTGCCAAGTGCTCAGGTGCCTCTGTGATTATCGCTTCAACCGTCTTCATTCCTGCGCTTATCGGCGGGTTTGACACGACGCAGTCAAACGTGGTGTCGTTGAAAGGTTCGTAGAGGTGACCGTGCTTGATCTCCACGTTCCAAACGTGGTTGAGCTCTGCGTTGCGTCTGGCAAGCCTGACGGCACGCATGTTCACGTCCACCATGGCCACGTGAAGCTCAGGGTTGAATAGCGCCGCGGCGACGCCTACTGCGCCGTAGCCGCATCCAATGTCTAGCAGACAACCTTTCTTAGGCAGAACCATACTTTCCACGAGCAACCTCGTGCCCAGATCAACACGATCTTTGGAGAAGACACCTGAGGCTGTCATGAGTTCAAACTGTTTGCCGCACATGTAAGTGCGGATGAGGCCGAACCGCAGCTCAGACTTTGGACGCGTGGTGAAGTAATGCTCCGCTTTATCAGGTTTCTCGTTCATTGGTTTTTTCGCCAGTTTTCCAGCCTTTCGGGTACGTGCCTCGTGGCATGAGAACTCTTTCGACGGTTGCGACGACGCCGTGTTCCATGTCTACGATCTGTTCTGAGGAGGTCACAGCTCTTGCGAGTGCTACGGCTTCGAACTTTAGCGAGAAAACGGCCGTTAGCGAACCCTCTTTTATCTCGCCTTCAAGCGACAGAACTCCAGGCGCCGTCAGGCTGGCACCGTGACACACAGCGTCGATTGCTGAATCTCGAACATAAAGCTTAGGAACCAGCGCTAAGGCTCGTTCCATGGGCTGCACGAACTTTCTCAGGATCTTTTCGTCTTTTGTCTCCTGCCATTCTGCGAACGAATAGGCCACTTCCTGCAGTGGCACTGAATTCTTCTCTACAAACGGGCCAGCTCGAGTTCGTCTCAGTTCCTGCATGTGTGCACCGCAGCCCAAGACCTCACCTATATCATAGCATAACTTGCGAATGTAGGTTCCGCCTTCGCAGCCGACCTTGAAAAGTACGTTTCGTCCATCCATCTCGAGAAAATCGGCGTAGTAGATTCGCCTTGTGCGTAGTTGCCTTTTAACAGAGGCGCGCAAGGGTGGACGCTGGTAAATCATGTCCTCAAACTCTCTGAGGACATCTCTGACTCGTGGTTCTTGGGCGTCGCCGTGAAGCTTCATAACGCAGACGTATTCTTTGCCGCTGTGCAGGAGCGCTTGAACGACTTTCGTGGCTTCCAGTAGCGTAACAGGCAAGACGCCGGTCACTTTGGGATTTCTCTGGCCTTTGCTCTTAGGCCTCTAGAGTCCCGCCGTGACCAACCTGTTCAACCTTGAGGATGCGCTTGACCCATGCCGCAACCTCATGGCTTGTCGGGCCTGCAGGCTTGTCCAAGTTAATCAAGCCAAACCTGAGATAATCTTCAGGCGGCCGATCTTCAGGTCTATGCCCGAAGCTCGGATCTGTTCCGTCCTCAGCCCTGACAAGCAACTCCCGCGACATCTGCCACGGAGCAACACTTCTAGGCATAACTGTTTTTTCTCTCCTCGTAGAGTAGAAAGAGGACTTAGGAGTATAATAGGCTTAAACTGTCAGGCAAGGTTTGGCTTGACTGGCTGCGCCATCGCGTCAAGCTTGCCCGCAGCCTTCAGAGCTTCTTCAACTTCCTCGTCGGACGCGCCGCGCTTAACTTCAAACTTGGCCTCTAACGGTTCGACGTGATTTATGTTTACCCTGCGCCTCTTGACGCCTGTAACCTTCTTCGGACCCGTGATCAGCACAAAGCTCTTGTCCATGACATCGACAATCACGCATCTCCTTCCTGCCTCGCGGCCCAAAAGCTTCACACAGACCCTTCCAATCTCAATCGCCGGCACACCAAAGCCTCCATTTATAACGATACATGAAAACCGTGCAACCAACTATTTATAACTTCACATTTCAACTCATGAACCGTTCCACTATGTTGTACAGGACGCTTGTGCCGAACACTAGGTTCGCCGTGGATATTCGCTCATCTATTCCGTGAATTGTCTTGAGCATCTCGCCGTAAGGCATGTCTGCGCGCACTGGTTGAAACCCGTAGGCTGGACTGCCCATCTTCCTAAAGAACCTGGAATCTGTCCCGCCCGTCAGCAGTATGGGCGCCACGATGCAGTCTGGTTCAAACTCCTTCGTAACTTCTACCATCAAATCGTAAAGCGGCGTGTTGGCAGACGACTCCGAAGGCTCGTTGGCCTGAATCGTTTCGAACTCCAACTTCTCCAATGGCACATCCTTCAATAAGCTTTTGATTTCGCTCATGGCGGTTTGAGGTGTTTGGCCTGGCAACATCCTGCAGTCGAATACGGCCTCGCATTCGGACGGAATGATGTTCTCCTTGACGCCTCCATGGATGACCGTCGGCGTCACCGTCATCCTGAGCCTAGCTCTCAGTTCCTCTGCCATTGTCTTGTCAGTCTCGCCTAGCAAATCCAAAACCTGATCGCCCACAGAAAGGTCCTTAAGCAAAGCTTCAACAGCCTTCTTCAGCACTTCGTTTCTCTTCGCCACTTCGGTTAGGAATTGCCTTACGGTGGGCACAAGCACGAATTTGGAACGGTGATTGCCAAGTCTTTCGACTACTTTGCTCATGCGCATGATAGCGTTGTCTGCCAAGCCTGGCATGGAGCCATGGCCTGGTCTGCCTTTGGCCTTGACCTTGAACCAGTTGATTCCCTTTTCAGCAGTTTGAATCGTGAATACATTCGTGTTACCCAGAGGCACAGCCATGCCGCCGCCTTCATTGATAACATAGTCTGCCTTGACCTTCTCGGGGTGCGTGTGTACAAGCCAGCCTGCGCCTGCTTCGCCGCCCTTTTCCTCGTCAGCAGTCGCTGCCAAAATCACATCGCCCTTAAGCTTGACGTTGTTTCTCTTCAGAAGTTTCAGAACCATGACCTCTAATGCGGTCATGCCCTTCATGTCCAGCGCACCTCTTCCCCAGACGAAGCCATCCTTGACCTTGCCGCTGAACGGAGGCACGCTCCACTCCTTCGGATTTGCCGCGACCACATCCAAATGCGATAGCAACAGCAAACTCGGCCCCTTGCCGGCGCCTTTAAGTCTTGTCACTACACTACCCCTGCCGGGCGCAGATTCAAAAAGCTCACACTTGAAGCCATCCTTCTCTAGGTCTTTCGCAAGATATTTTGCAGCTTTGACTTCATTTCCAGGGGGGTTAGTCGTG
>CAYGYI010000117.1:0-5170 GCA_964354055.1 uncultured Candidatus Bathyarchaeia archaeon
TTAGGAGAACTCAACTGATCTGTTCCTCTATTGCTTCTGTATGCTATGAAAGCATTCGTCTTGTTTGTAGTTGACGTTGCGGAAGCATACGACCGTGTTGTCATGTAAACCGAATCATCAGAGACAAGGTTGCTTGTTGACCCTGAAACGAGTCTTGTGTTTTTGAGAAGGTCGTAGCTGGTCGGATTGTATGAGGTAGAATTATTGCGGGTGACATTCTCAATAGTTACTTTTTCTTGTGCCCTTTCCCAATCATATTTATTCATCTCATAGTTCCAAATGAAGACGTTTGCTACTACGATAACAAGGATAACCAAACCCAGCATGGCTGTAACGGCATTAGTTACCCCTCTTTTATTGGATCTGAAGGATCTCATCTTTGTCAGCTACTTTTATCGTACCCTACGGTATGCAAATCAGACTGCCATGTACAGTGAAAAGAATTGTGAAGCCAAACTCCATATTCATAATTCTGTGTCTGCGGCATGCGCTCAGAACATACACATTCAAACAAGCGCGCGTTTTGTTGAGACGGATCAACGAAAAAGTGTTCTGGTGGCAAGGTCATCGTGATAGAGTCGCCAAGGTTTGAGCTCGGCCTTGGATATAGATAATCTACAAACAGCGCGCGCTACCGCATATTACATGGACTTTAGAAAAAGTGGGGTTTGCGGGAGAAATCTCCTTTACCAGATCAAACCTATTGTAGTGCTGAATAAGGCTTAAATCTATAGCCATGGTCAAGCGGTATCAGTGGGTAGCTGTGGACGAAGAAGGTTTCTGCAGGTTTCTGAAAAAGGGCGGAAGGTCACATTCAGTCGCCACGGACTGCATTGAGTGTGTTAGTGTATTTGAGCAATATCTTCAAGACCACCGAAAAGACAAGCGGCTTGAAAACGCAAATCGAAAAGACTTGGAAGCGTTTGTTGAATGGATAGAGGGCAATTCTCGGAAATCTGCGAAGAAATACCTGGGGGCTTTGCGGTACTATTTTGCTTTCGCAACTAACGTGGAAATGCGGAGGGCTGCCGGTGAAATGCGCCGGCAGAAAATCAAGAAGAAGCCATTCGAATTGAGAAAATTCAGAGGAGTAAACCAAGATTATGCGGAAAGATTAGCCAGCATAGGCATAAAGAATGCCCAGCAAATGCTCAAGTTTGGAAAGACCAAAGCTGATCGACGAAAGCTTTCAAGCAAGGCAAGTGTACCTGAAGAAGCGATATTGGAATTTGTGAAACTCTCAGATTTGTCGCGCATTGAAGGAGTCAAGAACGTGCGCGCTCGCCTGTACTATGACGCTGGCGTCGATACTGTCGAGAGGATGGCAACATGGGACCTAGAGAAACTTTGCGTTCACCTGATCGAGTTTGTGAAAAGAACTGGCTTCAGCGGCATAGCTCCGCTACCGAAAGAGGCTAAAAACACCGTTGAAACGGCAAAAAAGCTTCCCAGAATCGTGGAATACTAATTTCCTGTCCTTCTTCGCGCGCTTCGCATCACGTCCATGATGCCTTCACAATCAGCAGAAGGTCGAGGCCCAGCAAGACGCTAACATGTAACCGCCAATCGCCTAGCGGTTTGTGGAGAAAGCACGTGCATGATCTTCACTGGCAATTGGAAACACCTAGCGAGCTTGCACTTATGCGTCGAGGACAGGGCTCTTTCGTGGGCCTTTCGTAGACTATTTCCGTTTTCTTTGGCAACCTGAAGTCGAGCACTTCGAGCGCCGTGATTACAGGTTTGTAGTTGCCCGCGAACGCGTAGAGTTTCCTGATTTTTTCTTCGTGACAATGGGACTTGAGGAATTTTGCCATGTCTGTGACTGCGTCATGGGTTCCATCTATGTAGCATGTTTGCATGGTGTTCTTCTGCCATTGCATGGCTGTGGCGTAGTCCACGAGGATAAGGCCGTCGAGCCTGCCCCTCACGTCCTCGTGCACTATAGCTTTTCGCTGGTTGATGAAGCGCGCGAGATCCGCCTTGTCAAGCGAGAACCAGTGAAACAGCACGGTATAGAGACCTGCGGATTTCCGGTATCCTTCCGAACGCTGTAGATATTTCCACAATCTTTCCAGATCCGCATGTCGCGCCCATCTAGTGCCGGTGCTTGCTTCTTCGGCGAAGCGTCTGCACACAAGCTCAGCGAAATCGGCGACTGGCTTGAACCCTAGCTTCTTCAACAATCCCTGCGCGGCTTTATTGTCTGAATCAGTTACGAGTCGAGCGGTTTTCACGTCTTTCTTGCGGACGTACTGCAGACATCGTTTAGCTATTGTCTCAGCGATTCCCATTCGCCTGAAGTTGGGGTCGGTTCTTGCGCCGCGTAGCCACGCTTCATGAGGTTTGTCGATGCTCACGTAGGAGACACCTACGGGCATATCGTTAACCGTGGCCACGAACACGCGGCCTTCCCGATCCTCAAGCCAGCTGTCCCAAACCTCCTGAATATAGTCTCCCCAACTCCATGTCTTGCGACAGAAATCAAAAACTGCCTCTCGGTCGGAACTACGGGCTTTTCGCACTCTGACCTTGAGGCTTGGCATCTTCTCTCTCATGCAGGATCATCTGTATATCTGACTATACGTTGGCGATTTTTCTGCTAACTAAATTTCTCATGGTGCACGAGGTCTTTTAGGAGTTTTCTCGGTCGAGGTTTTTCGTTGGATTTGGTGTGGCCTATCGGTATGATGGCCACGGGCTTTACGTGCGACGGTATGTTCAGAGTTACTCTGAGCTTGTCCTCGTTGAACGTGCCAACCCAGCATGCGCCTAGGCCACGGTCGCACACGGCGAGCAGCAGGTTCATCGTGGCAACCGCCGAATCTTGGATACAAAAGAGATCCGCCTTCACTATCGCCTGATGCCCACGATATGCCTTCGTATCCGTGCACACGACTATTAGCACAGGAGCCTTCAGTATGAAGTTCTGAGGCGTGATATTCAGGATTCCGACAGTGGACTCCCACACCTTGTGGATGTTCTCAGATTTTCTAACGACCACGAAACGCCACGGCTGAACGTTGCAGGCTGAAGGCGCCCACCTAGCTGCCTCAAGCACATACTCCAGATCTCCATCTGAAACCTCATCAGCCGTGAAATAATGAACGCTCCTCCTCTTTCTAACCACGTCAAGAAACTCCAAAATCTAACACCAACGTTTCCAACATAAACAGTGTCACGCCTATAGCTTTCACTTTGCACTTCTTTCTGGTCAACGATACTTAATTATATTCGGTCTTTGACTATTTTTGAGTGGTGGCCTGCCTTGGGCTCATTAGATTTTGTGCTGTTGGCGCTCAGCTCTTTGGTTGCCGTCATGGAACCGTTCAGCACGACGGCTGTCTATGCAACGTTGACTAAGGACATGAGTTCTGAGAAGAAGCGCAAGATTATTAGAAGGGCAATGACGACAGCGTTCGTTGTTCTGGCCCTGTTTGCCTTCACTGGCCATCTCATCTTTCGTGTCTTCGGCATTACGGTCCCGGCATTTCAAATCGCCGGCGGGATTCTCTTGGTCTCAGTTGCCATTGACATGCTGAACCCGAAAAAGAATCAAACCTCGTCCGCCAAAGCCGAAGGCATTGCCATCGTCCCATTAGCCTTTCCCCTCACTTCAGGTCCAGGCTCAATAACGACTGTAATCCTCCTAGTCTCCCGCGCTGAAAGTCTGTACGAAACGCTGTTTGTCCCAGTCGGTATATTCATCGGAGTCATGCTCTCATATGTGGCAATGACGTTTTCCTCAGGACTTTTCAAACGGTTTGGAGACGATGGCCTCCGCATGGTCACAGCACTCATGGCAATCATGGTCTTGGCAATTGCAGTGCAGTTCATACTTGATGGCGCTGGAGGCGCAGTCAGACAATTCACAAGTCTCGGCTGAAACCAGCATCCACATGCTGGCGAGTGATTATGGTCTCAAGTGGCGGTTCAGAAACAGAAGCCGCAGAGAACTAGTAGATCAGAAGGAACATAAGCTTGTGCACACGGAGCAAGAGTTACCAGATTCTGTCGACTTTCAGGTGGGTGAGATAGCCTGTGGCGCCGTACAGCGGAAGAGAAAGAGTTCGGGTTATTCCTCCTATGGTCGGTGGAAAGCCTGCGAACACGAGGAATCCGCAGATGAGCAGGAACGCAGCATATATGGCTAGTGATTTGAAGTTGTGGAAGTCTTCTGTGGTCTTCCAGTCGAGGCGCATTCCGGAAAACAGAGCCCAAATGATTAAAGGAGCAAACAGCAGAAGAGCATACTTCTTGTGCCACGGCAAGTTTTCAATGGTTTTGTTCTTCTCTTTTCTGAATATTGAGGGCAGGTCTGGAACGAAACTACTGTAGAGAAAAACGAGCTGGGCGCAAAAGACGAAGGCCAAGGCGTTCTCTCCTAAAAAGAGAAAATTAGTGGCGATGTAGAAGAGACTTGCAGGCAAGATTATCCACTTGAAGGCTTTGACCGCTAGTTGGACGTGTTCTGAGGTTTCGGTCTCCATCCTCCAAAGAGGAAGATTCGCCCTGACTCTTTCATTTATGTTCCTGAAGAAAAGAAGAACCAGACTGTAGAGTAGGCGTGGCAAGTAGGTAAGCATATTGTAGACAGTTTTGAGAAGGCGAACCAGAACTGATTTCGTGGCCAATTGCCAACATCACTACTGCTATCGTTCTTTCGTGTCTGAATATAGCTTTTTCTCAAAGTTCCGTCTCACCAACTATTTCTGGTTTCAGTCTCAGAAGATACAAGTTTCATGTCAAGAGGACAAAATCGATGATAGTCTCCAGATAGCCACGATGAACAGTTTTCCACAATCGAGAGGTAGGCTTGAACACGCGCCGGTGCGCCATAAAAATCGAAAAAAGCAGTACCTAGTAAACTGAGATCTGAAAAGGACTCTAAGAAGATAGCGAACGAAGAATCTGCCAGTATCGCACATTCACGCAAAGAAACAGTCGCGCACAATTGTGCTCGCCAAGTATTAAAGCTACGATATACAAGGAAAGACAGGACACCAATGAAGAAGTTACATGTGGCGGGTCTACTGATCATCATCGTGGCGTCCTTATTTAGTGCCGCCATGCTTGTTCGGCTGAACGATAGACCAGTAGCCTCTACCGCACGACGCTACACCTACAATGTTGTCAACGCATATCCTCATGACAAAACTGCATTTACGCAAGG
>CAYGYI010000118.1:0-2368 GCA_964354055.1 uncultured Candidatus Bathyarchaeia archaeon
AGCGTGGCAGTTCGAGTTCGGCAACGGTCACGTCGAGTTTCCTTTGTATTTCATTCTTGAATCTCTATTCAATTTCCATCATTGGAATTTGTCTGTCGCATTGTGTTATGCCAGAGGTAAGTCTTGGCCTGTTGAAGAAGATGTCTGAAGGGTTTATTTATGGTGGCTTTTCGCTGCGTCAGATGGCGGTCAAGATGGGGAAGAGCATTGGGAGCGGGGCCGGGAATGTTTGAACTCTCTTTGAAAGAACTAGAACAGGCGAAAACACTTTGTTCTAGTTCTTCTGGCGGGTCTTTGCCTTCTGCATCTTGACTTTTCTTACTCTTCCAGTTTTTCCACAAAACCGTAATCGTCAAAGCTCAGAGAAATAAGAACCCTCTGAAAAGCTCATGACAAATTAGCTGACAGCATCGGGCGTTAGTAATCGATAAATATGTCATGATCATTTAGTTCTTTGTTGTCTGAGGAGTGAAGGGGTTATGCCTCAACGAGTTGTTTGTCAAGGTTGTGGTTGCGTGTTGTTTGAGGGAGCTGATCTTAAGCCTCCTGATGAGATTCTGCGTATGCATGATGGAAAGTGCCCGAAATGCGGCAAGAAGCTTTCGCTTGTACCTCTTGACGTTGAAGTGAAGCCAATGAGATAGGCGTGTAAACAAAGAGGAGTTTTTTTATGAGAAGCATTCGGAGAACTCAACTTTACAGTGTGCACGAACAAACGGCGAAACTGACGGATTTTGCTGGATTCGAGATGCCCCTCTGGTACAAAGGAATAATTCCCGAGCATATGGCGGTTCGCAACAATGTTGGGGTTTTTGACATCTCGCACATGGGGCGGGTGATGGTTGCAGGCTCGGGTGCTGAACGCTTCTTGAACCATGTCATAACGAATGATGTTTCCAAGCTGCCGCCTAACGCTGCTTTGTATTCGGTCATGTGCCTCGAAAATGGCGGCATAATCGACGATTTCGTTTCCTATCGACTGGAACCAGCCAAGTTTCTGGTAGTCTTCAACGCCGGCAACCGTGCAAAAGATTTCAACTGGCTAGTCAGGAACTCGGAAGGCTTCGACGTGAAGCTTGAGGATATTTCAGATAATGTGGCCATGATTGCAGTCCAAGGTCCAAATACTGTAAAGGCATTGCAGAAAATCACCACAGAGGACCTGAGCAAGATCGAACGTTTCAAATGCGGTAGCTCACGTCTCGCGGATGTGGAAGTCTTTGTCTCTCGGACAGGTTATACTGGCGAGGACGGATTCGAGATATTCATATGGAATGCCACCATCAGCAGGCCTGATAATGCGGTGAAAGTGTGGAATGCTGTGCTTGAGGCTGGAGAAGAATTTGGAATAGAGTCTTGCGGTTTGGGTGCAAGAGACACACTAAGACTTGAGGCTGGACTGTGCCTTTACGGTAACGATATAGACGAAAACACGACACCTCTCGAAGCAGGTCTAGGCTTTGTCGTGAAGCTTCAAAAAGACAATTTCATTGCAAAGGAGGTCTTGCTTAAACAGAAGACTGAAGGAGTCAAACGCAAACGCGTTGGCGTGCAGTTGATAGATCATGGGATACCCAGACCCGGCTTCGAAATCTACAGCGATGCAGGCGAGAGATTAGGGCAGCTGACCAGCGGCACCTTTTCGCCGTTGCTGAAATACGGTATCGGAATGGGCTACGTGCAGATTTCACAGTCTCAAGAAGGCAACACGATAAGCGTGAAAATACGCGACAAGATGGCTAAGGCGAAGATTGCGCCATTCCCCTTGTACGACCCTGAAAAATCCGGCTCAAAACGAAAAGCGGCATGATTTCCTCTTTTTCACGTTTTCGACAACTGATATGCTATTGACTAGTGTCACGCAGGCTTTTGCTTAACCGCAAGGATAATAAAATACCTTAATAATGTGTGTTATAATCTATGAAAGCGAGATGGGCTTGAAAATGGATATTAAAGGCATTTTCACGAAGGAACATGCTGTTAATGGCCTCAAGAGCCTAGGGAAGTTGCGAATCAAGGTTAGCCACGATTCGCTAATGGTTATTTCAACTCTGGCAATAATCCTTTTCGTGGCCTTCTGTATTCGCCTGTTTCCGTTGCGCTGGGAACTCACCACAAACCAGGTACACATCACAGAGTTCGACGGCTATTTCCAGTTCCGCTTCGCTAAATACATGATGGATAACGGCTTCGTCTCTTGGGCTTGGCCTGCGCAGTGGGTTGACACGCAACGGTGGTACCCTAGCGGCATAAACGTGGCAAGAGCAGGTTATCCAGGTCTGCCTATGACCGCAGCCGTTCTCTTCGGCATGGTGTCAGCGCTAGGAATCAGGATGGATCCCATGAGTTTTTGCGCGCTTCTTGCGCC
>CAYGYI010000118.1:2378-5170 GCA_964354055.1 uncultured Candidatus Bathyarchaeia archaeon
TTGCGCCATTTTTCGGAGTGTTGGCCTGCCTGATAATATACTTTCTTGGAAAGGACATCGGCGGCAAACCCGCCGGATTGTTTGCGGCGCTCTTTCTTGCCCTGAGCCCTTCATTCATTCAACGGTCGTCAGTCGGCTGGTTTGACGACGAAATAATCGGGATACCGTTCATTCTTCTGTTCTTCTTGATGTTCCTGAGGTCAATTGAAGACGGTAGATCAGCTAAGTCAAGCTTGATGTACGCGATTGGCGGTGGTTTGGTTTTGGGATACTTCATTTCTGGTTGGGGTGCTGCCTACTTTGCTTTGGGTGTAATGGCGCTCTACGTGTTTGCGCTGGTAGTGCTCAAACGGTACACGCGTCACCTGCTTCTGTCCTACAGCCTTACTTTCGGTCTGGGTCTGTTCATAGCAATCAGCGTTCCTAAGCTTACGCCGACGTACCTGACGTCGTTCGCTGTTTTGCCTGCTGTAGGCATCTTTTTGCTGCTATGCATGGCCGAGTTTTTCACATCCTTCAAGTCTAGCAGGACAAAGGTTCTCGTTGTTGCCCTCTTTCTGGTTCTGCTGATTGGAGGGTTTGTGGTGCTTTGGCAGCTTGGCTTCATGCGTGGCATTGCTGGAAAATTCATTTCTGTGATCAACCCATTTGAGCGCCAAGGTTCCCCGTTGGTAGAGTCCGTTGCTGAGCACCGAATCTCGGCTTGGGGTTCGATATACTACGAGTTCGGCATAGGGATAATCTTCTTTGTCGCTGGGCTATACTTCGTCATGAGAAACCTCAGTCCCAAGAACATTTTCCTGCTAATCTTCGGGTTGTCTTCGCTTTACTTTGCATGCTCAATGGTGCGATTGTTCGTGCTCATGGCGCCGGCCTTCGGTCTCTTAGGGGCCTTGGGCATTGTCGGAACCCTGAAGCCGTTCAACGCCCTGCTGAAAGAAGCACCCAAGCTTACCACTAAGAAAAAGTTCAACATGGAGCATGTGGGACGAGAGTTCAGCGGACTCGCCGTGTTCATGATATTCATCATTTTAATGACGAACTTTGCGATTCCGATGCCTAAAGTGTACAAGCAGTCCTTTTCCCCAACTACAATATCGGCAGGCAGCCTACCTATCGCACCCAACGAACAAGTGGCAGAATGGCTGGACATGTTGGCTTGGACTCAGAACAACCTCAACGCGAACACCGTCGTTAGCAGCTGGTGGGATTACGGATATTGGCTGACGGTTTTGGGCAACGTAACCACCCTTGCAGACAACGCCACAATCAACAGCACGCAAATAGAAAACATAGGCTTCTCATTCATGGCCAACGAAACAATGTCGCTAAAGATGCTGAAAAAATACAACACAGAATACGTGCTTGTGTTTGCCACGTTCAGCACACAGGGAAACTGGCTTGACGGTGGCGGCGGCGACAACGGGAAGTGGACTTGGATGGCACGCATCTCTGGAAAGGCACGCGACAGGCTCGTCAGCGAAGGTTACATTGACATGCCTTCTTCATGGACTAATGAAACCACGTTTGGAGAATACAACGCGACTGCTTCGAGCTGGATGTGGAATAACGCTGGCAAGAATTCAACTGTCTACAAGTTGATGGGTTGGGCAAAGCATACTTGGTGCCTGTACAACGAGGTCCTCGACCCTGACGCCTCCACAGTCACGATGCCGACGTACCTGCAACAGGCCTTCTTCTCAGGTGGAGTTCTGTCTGTCAACGACGCTGGCAACAAGTACGGAGGAATCGTGCCCTTAGTAGGTTTGTACAAGATCAACTGGGCGCTCTACAACGCTGACCATCCGAGCGGCTGAGGAAGAGAGCAACGTGTTCCCGAAGGTTCCTGATCAACACAAGCCAAACAAGCCATTAGTTCCCAACGGTCTCGGCGTAATATACGTCCTCGTAAGCGTCGTGTATCTTTTCCTTCTGCATCTGTTTGATGTAGTGAAAGCTCCGAACGGGGTTTCGCCTGCGCTGACGTTGGCTGTCTGTGTGCTGTTCGGAGGTTTCCTCGGTTTGCTTGACGACTGGATTGACCTCAGGTGGCGTTACAAGGCTTTTCTTCCGCTGATAGCGGCTATTCCGCTGATTTCGCTGGCTTCTAAGCTTCAGTTGCGCATGTCTATTGCTTTGCCCTTTGTCGGAGCGTTGGACTTTGGCATTGCCTACTATTTCATCATAATTCCGGTGATCGTGACAATAGTCACCAATACGGTGAACCAGCTTGGAGGCCTGAACGGCTTGGAGACCGTTTGCCCAGCTATTGTCTTGATCGGACTGATGGCTGTTTCTGGGGAGAATGTGGTTCTTTTGTATGGTCCTCTGATAGCGTGGCTTGCACTGGCCGTCTTCAACTTCTCGGGCAAAATTTTCGTGGGCAACACGGGCTCGTTTGCCATAGGAATAACGTTGGCGTCCTTCGCAATCACCTCAGACGTGAAGGGCGATCTGGCATTGTCGATCCTGCCTTACGTGTTCAACTCTTCCTTGATACTGTTGACGTATTTCTTCTTCAAGATCAAGGCGAACGTTGCTTTTGATGGAAAGATGCTTGTTTCTGATCACAGACGTAGCTTAGTGACGCTGGTCACTTACCGTAGACCTTTGACTGAGCGGCAGGTAGTTCTGATAATATCGCTTATCGTGGCGATCATGACTTCAATCGGCGTCCTGATCAGCCTAACGTAGAATATTTCAGAATTCTGCGGCGCCACGCTCTGTGTGTAGCGTCACGCTACACACAAAAGGCAAAAATCGGTTTGTGTCGAGGCTTACGTTACGGAGGT
>CAYGYI010000119.1:0-5073 GCA_964354055.1 uncultured Candidatus Bathyarchaeia archaeon
CACCATTAGAAAGACTAGAACTCCTATCGCAAGCTTCAGCCAATCAACAACGCTGATGAAATTCACAGACAAGTAAGCAGCGACAGCAGCAAGGCTGGATGATGCAAGTATTCTCATTGATGATTCAAAATCCGCTTTAGCGCCGTAGCGATTCCAGGCCCAATACAGACTCCAAAACATGCCAGGCATCCCAGCAAACAGACTTGTCATTATCACACCTACGACTCCAAAGCTCGGAATCAAGAGAAAGGCCAAAGGGATACCCACTGACAACGTCACTATGCTTTGCTTCATAAGCATCTTTGTATCTCCTAGGCCTGAAAGAAAACTGGGCAAGCTCAGATTTCCTATGAGAGCGAAGAGGTTGAATATGACATACAACACCAGGAAAAAAGGCGCATAGGCATATTTTTCCCCAAAAAGCGTGTTGATCATCGGGCTTGCCAGTGCCATCGAGGCCATCGTTGCCGGCACTAGCAATAGGGCTGTGTATTTTATTGAAGATGCAAAGACTGTTCTCAGGAGTTGATGGTCGTTCTTCGGGTCAAGTTTCGCAAATGCTGGAAACAATACTGTGCTTATGGGAACCGTGACAAATGACAGAAGTATTGAGAAGTTGGCTGCAACCTGATAGTTGCCCACCATAGTATCGCTTGCATGGATAGGCATCATGAACGCGTAGAACTGAGCAAACGAGCCGGCTAGAATTGTGGATATTGAGATCGGCACTCCGAACTTCAGCATTGCCTTCAAGGTTTTGGATATCTCCGATCTGCCAATCTTTGACTTCCTCAGGGGTCTGAACAGAAAGATGTAGAGTATCGCTAAACCAATGATTCCAGCAGCTAGAAAAGACGTTGTATAACCTATTACAGCTCCTAAAACGCCGTATCCGGCGATGACTAGAACCGGACCCGTTACTGTCTTCACTATGGATTGGCAGACTACCGTCAAGCTGTTGAGTTTCATCCTTTCGAAGCCTATGAAACTAGATTGGGCTACTGTGAGCAATGCTCCCGAGAATATTGTGACTGACATTATCGATATTGCATATGAGGATTCCGGTCTGTGAAACACTGCTGAGGCAATGAAACTAGCTAGCAGCAGCGAAACAATGGAAAGAGCGAAGCCTGTCATAACCTCGAAGGCTAGTCCAGCGACAATCACGCTGCGAATTTCCCCATCTTTGTCTCGGGCTCTGAAACCGGCTATGTGCTTTGTGATGGCAGAATTTACTCCCCAGTCCCGAAACAAGTTTATCGTCAGCGAAGGCGTCATAGCAATCGTGTACAAGCCATACTCTGCTGGAGACAGAAGTCTTGTGAGGAGTATTGTTCCGACAGCCATCACTACAGTGGATGTGGCCACGCCTAATAGAAGGTAGAAACTTCCGGTCGCGGAAGTCTTGCCCATTTCTAAAGCTTTTCCCATGATTCAACGCTCGCAGTGCTTTATGTTCCCGCTAAAAGCTGCTTGTCGGCTGGAATTGCTCGTCAGAAGTTATTGAGATGACGAATGTGAATTCGCTGACATCGTTGTTGATAATGAAATCGATAGCTTCTGGGGAATTCTCGACCAACAAAGTCATGTTCACCGATATTGTGTCCTTAGGGTTGAGCGCCGTGCCATTGTAGCTCCATGTGAAATTAATGAATGACACGCTATCGGGTGGACCTATAATCACTTCGCCGCCAGAGTTCATTAACATCCAATTCTCTGTTTCCAGATTAAGTACTGTACGGACACTGCTGACGCTGTACAAGTAGAGCGTGATGTTTATTGGAACTCCGATGTAGGTTGTGCCCCATTGAATTTCGTTCGCCTCTTCCTTCAGATCCGCGTCCCAATAGGCCTTCACCCCTACCGTTCTTATGAATCCGGAACTCGGAAGGCTAAGATTGTAGACTATCTCTGAAAACAAGAGCACTGCCCCAAGAACTATTAGGCTCATTTCCAAGAAAAGAAGAAAGTCAGTAACTGTCTTTGCGATATGCACGGAAAATCAGCAAGAAAACATTCGCTCTTTCTCATTTCAACTCATGCTCATCGTTCGTGAAATCAAGTCTCGGTCATCACATTTGCTTGAAAACAGTTTTCTGCACTTTGCTATACACTTTGGAGAGCAAATGTCTCGCGGAGTGACTCATCTTCTTTCTTGGAAAGATTTTCTCAAAGTACGAGATCGGTTCTCCAGTCGTTACCGAGTCGATTCTTCCCAGCTTTTCTTCTGCCGCTAGTCTCAAATGTCTTATCGAGTGTGGGTTCATTCCAGCAATTCTTGCTGATGTCGAGTCTACTGCGACGGGATCGGTGCTGGCAACTATCAGATCAAGCCTTCTAGTGGACATTCCCTTCGCAATGATTCCGTCGAGGATACAGATATCCGTTTTCATGATCTTGTTCAGGCTGACTATGGCTTCATCAAGCCTTTGATGGTACTTGTGCTTCTTCGGGTATGGATTGCATCCGTAAATGTTCTTGAGACTGCCAGAGAACTTGCATCTTTGCATATACTTCATCTTTGGAACATTTACCAGTATGTCTGCTTCTCTGATTATGTTGGGTATCGAAAACCGAAATTCTTGATTCGCGGTGGTCACTGTCACCTCTTGTGATTGGTCGTTGGTCAGGTTGACCAGCTTGATTTGCTTTTCCTGAGCTAGTTTTTCGTACCCGAGTATCTTGAAAACATATTTGCAGTTCATGGCAGAAGCATCAGATTCGACGATCGAGATTTTGACGTCTGGCCGCATGTGCATTCTTAGGACATCCACAATGGCGCCGACGAAATTCGGGTCAGTGGTTTCTCCCGTAGAATAATCCCAGTAGTAACATAGATTTGGTTTTATCGCCACATTTTCAGCTGCTGGATCAAACTTGAAACCTATGAGATCAAGTGAGTTCTCTATTGCTTCTTGTAGAGAAGCTTCCTCTTTTCGGAATCTCGTAAGGCTTACTAGACTCATTTTCACTCACCCGAAGCGTGTTTTCCATGCTCACTGTTCGTGTAGGCTTCTGAAATTATTCTGATATCCTGAAGCCCATCTTCACCTGAAGTAGTTGGATGCATGTCGCTTCTAATACAGTCTGCGAAATATTCCAATTCCTTGTAGAATCCCGTTGACTTGTCAAAAGAAACCATCTTCTTGACATAATCCAAGGTGCGTGGAACCTTTGACGTCGCAACGCCGTGTCTTACCGTTCCGAAAAGATCTACTTGCACCCTGCGATATCTCGCAAACCAGCCCACGTTTACAGTTGCCACCACCCCATTCTTGAAATGAAGATCGCAGATGGCGTGATCCTCAAAATCCATGTTGAACCTGTATCCCAAGTGGCCTCGGAAACTGGTCAGGTCGCCGAAATACCATCTCAAAAGATTGATCAGATGGCAACCCAAATCCAATAGTGCGCCGCCGCCTGTTAGTTTCCTATCAAACCACCAAGAAGGCACAGGCTTTGGAACAGCATCTTCGCCTCGCGGTGAGAACGGACCTAAACTGAAGGAGTTTGCTATTGCGATTTGCACATCTCCCAATGTTCCGAGATCCAATTTCTGCTTAAGATCCACGAACGAAGGAGAAAACCGAAGAGGATACCCAACCATCAACTTGACATTCGCACTCTTCGCTGCAGACACAATTCTTTCAGCTTCTTCTGTATTCCTTGCTAAAGGCTTCTCAACCAACATGTGCTTTCCATGTTCAGCTGCCTTGATCGCGGCTTCATCATGAAGAAACGTTGGCAACGAAATTAATACTGCATCAACCTCCTTGTCTTCAAGTAGTTGAACATAATCCTTGTAAACATTCTTAACACCGAACTTCCTCGCCGAGGACAGCGCTCTCCCGGAAACATCTGAGACAGCAACGAGCTTGACGCCCTTCAGATGGAGACAATTCCTAAAATGTATCTTGCCCATCTCACCCAGCCCAATCAAGCCCACTTTGACTATATTCAAGCGTTCACCTTCTCCAATCTCACAAGCGTTTTGGAAGTAACGTTTGCTATTAAGCTTTCCGAACGACTGACTCCGTACGGCGATCTTCAAGAAGAAACTGTAATGCGCAATTCTAGGCACAGCTTGTTTTGCTTCTTTGATTCATCGAACTGTATTTGTGTTTAACAGTGCGACGGAATGGTTTATTAAGTATTACGATACGATACTGTGCGAATGTTTCACCATGGGGAACATAGGGGTACATATATATTCAACAATTGTAAGAAAGTGAGTTAATGAAATCCATCGTCATCGCAACGATAATAGTTCTGTTTGCTGTACTCGTTTGCCAAGCTTTCAGTGGGATTCAACCCCCGGCTATTTACAGCAGCGGCACTATACGCGTAGACGAGTCGAACTATGTCACACCTTTCGGATTCAGAATCGCTGACATGATGGCAGACTTGCTTTCACCAAACTTCGACGACTATTCTGTCGCCTCACAATGGCAAGCGGCACTGAATGACCTAGTGACAGCGTCGCCCAATCATGAAATAACGCATGTCCAGATGAGAATCTGGTGGGACTTGCAGGACGGGTTCATTGTTCCTCGGCTCTGGTCAACAGACAACGAAGGCAGTCAGTGGGGCGGACAATGGGTAATTATGAACAATGAAACATGGAAACGCTGGTACTTTGGCGCAGGTTCTCTTCGGTATGGCCCTAGTGCTGCGCAGAGAATTCACAACGCTGGTTTAAAGATGGAATTATCTATAAGCGGGGCATGGGAGAACGGGGATGTGGTAAAACCCGGTGGATCAATAGCCCCTGTCGGCTCATGGGGTGCAAAGGAGGCAGACTACCCAGCATGGATAGCTGCTGGCGGAGGCGACACTTTCCTTGAGAACTACAAGAACAACGTCCTGATACCTGCCGCCAACTTCGCGAAGGATTACCTTCAAGACGGCGACATATTTAATTTGAGCTTTGAGATGTCCTATCCCACCTCTGACTTCACGTGGTCGCACAATGCAAAGTGGAATTCGACAATTGATGCTGTTAGAGACGTGTTCAGAGCGGCTGGAAAGAGAATCGTGCTCACGCTTGACCATTGCGGCTGGTTCGATGACTTT
>CAYGYI010000120.1:0-5043 GCA_964354055.1 uncultured Candidatus Bathyarchaeia archaeon
AATATTGAATAGCCTTGTTCTCCGAGGAAAGAAGAACAGGCAAAGGGTCAAATCTTAACTGTCTCAGCCAGTCGCCCACCGCTCGACCTCCTCAATTCACCCTAGCGCATACGCTTTAAGAAGCTTGCCACGGCTTCTGTGGCTTCCGGTCCGCGATTTCATGACATTGATGCGTGGTGCATAGCAATATTCAAATATTGCTATTAACATCAGCTTGGCCATGCGTCCGAAAAGCCGTAGCTCAGATAGGTTCAAGGCGAAGGTCTTCGATGCGCTCTCTGATCCGGTCAGACTTGAGATCATCGAGCTCCTTCGCAAAGGGGAGAAATGCGTCTGCGAGATCATCCCTCGTGTAAACTTGATACAGTCCTTGGTTTCCCGCCACCTCAAAATTCTCAGGGATTGCGGACTGGTGAAAGACAGGAAAGAAGGAAATCGGAGGCTCTACTCAGTAACGAACAACGCGATATTTCAAGTAGTTGATGCAGTCACCCCAGATCTGATTGATGCTCTTTCGAAAAAAGTCATTGAGCAAATAGCTTAGGAGAAAAATGGAAAAATGACGCACGAAGGAAAGCCAGACAAGAAAGAGATTGGCCTTGGGATTTTTGAGAAGTATCTGCCGCTTTGGATAGCCATATGCATCCTTGTAGGTTTGCTGGTTGGCAAATTCCTTCCCGAGTTCGGACAGCTTATGGATTCTCTCAAGTTCAGGCAGCTTTCAATCCCGATAGGCATTCTGCTCTTTTTCATGATGTACCCTACTGTGTTAGGAATTAGGTTTAGCGACATCACAAAGGCGGCCACAAGGCCTAAGCCGTTGCTGATCACGATAATTGCGAACTGGGTGATTGCGCCTCCGTTGATGACGCTTCTCGCGAACCTGTTCTTGGCTGGAAATCCGCAGTATATTGCGGGCGTGATACTGCTTGGGCTTTCGCCTTGCACGGCGATGGTGATGTGGTGGATGTTTCTTGCAAAAGGCGACATGGCCCAAGGACTGATTAACACTTCAATTAACGCTTTGCTGATGCTGTTTCTATATGCGCCGCTGGCAGCATTATATCTTGGCGTGAGCAGCATCCCCGTTCCATGGGACCTCATAGGCGTAAGCGTCTTGGTCTTTATCGCAATACCTATCGCAGCTGGCGCAGCCTCAAGAAAGCTAATGTTGAAACGGAAAGGAGAGGAGTGGTTTGAGGACAAATATCGTCCAGCAATTGGAAAAGTCTCCATTATTGCTTTGTTGACCACACTGATAGTAATGTTCTCGTTCGAGGGACAGACTATCCTGGACAACCCGCTTCTAGTTGCCTACCTTGCGGCTCCCAACCTGATGCACTATGCTATCATGATCACATGGACCTACCTGCTCGGATACTTTGCAGGCTGGGCGTACGAGACTGCGATTGACACGACGCTCATAGGAAGCAGTAGCCACTTTGAAGTAGCAATAGCCGTGGCCACTACACTGTACGGAATCGGCTCAGGAGCCGCTCTAGCCACGGTAATAGGACCTCTCCTAGAAGTGCCTCTGATGCTGTCCGTCGTCAAGCTCGGACTTCACACACGAAGACACTTCCCAAGAAAGAAAAAACTAGCCGCCATCACCCATGCTTGAGCGCGCGCTTAGCATGGAAAATCTATTAAGCTAAAAAAACAGAGCACTGTATGGTGGCATGACTTTATGGTTTCAAATAAGCAGACTCAGGCAATTGTTGGTCACGTTGGAATTGAAGTAGTCAATTTGAGCCATTCGAAGAAGTTTTATGAGGCCTTGTTTGGAGGACTTGGCTTCAAGGTCATAATGGACACTGAAGATGGAGTAGGATTCTCTAACCAGAATTTCTCGGTTTGGGTGGGCGAGTTGCGGGAACCAAGGATTAAGCGTAAGGCTCCGACTGGTGAAGAGTTCGTCGTGACTGATCATTTGGCGATTCTTGTTCAGGACAAGAAAGCTGTTTATGATATCGAAAGAGAAATGAAGAAGAGCGGATTTGAAGCCCTGTTTCCATGTGAAGAGCATCCTCAATTTGAGCCGGGATATTATGCTGTGTCATTCTGTGACCCGGACAACTATGTGATTGAAATCTACACGAGACAAAAACCAAATCAACTCTAGTCAGTTTTAACCCATTAGCGATGATTAATCTATTTCCCGCGCTTATAGCCCGAAATGGAGGCAAATCTGGTTCGTTTCGAAGATATTTTCCCGCATAACCAATACGAGATTCAGCGAGAGTATGAATAGATTAGGAATAGAATTGGATCTGATTCTGAAATATCTCTATAGTTCGCGAGACCTCAATCGAGAAATGAGGACGATTCAAGAAAAAAGAGGTGATTAAGCTGGAAAGAAGAACAAAAACCCTGATGATTTCGACCGCGGTGATTCTAGCGGTATTGTCGGGAATAGCTGCATTGGCATACGTCAACGCCACGCCAAATAGCACAAACACGACATCGAACATCATGTATGACTATGGCGACCACTACAATGGCACGTGCATGCCTTTTGGGCGCCACGGACACAGAGAAGGACGCGGCCTTGGCGAACCTATCACTGTCAGCCAAGAATACAAGGACGACGTCATCAATATCGCGAAAAACGACTCAGACGTACAGGAGTTGCTGACTGAGGGCTACAACATCACTGACGTGAGGCCTATCATCAGTTCCACAGTTGAAGCGGACGGCAATGTCACTATGAAAGCGATGACTGCAATAGTCACGTTGAACCTGAACACAACAGGCAGAGCGCACGTGACGGTTAATGTGGAGCAGGCAAAAGTGACGCAGATAGTGATCTTGACAAGGACCGTAATTGAAAAACCTTGAACGCAACATGCAGAGAATAGCGTTCTTGGCATCTACGGCGTGAATAACGAACGTTTCCCCTCTTTTTTGTTGATTTCATTGTACGTCAACGCAGGCTACTGCAGAACTATCTTTCTGAATCACCTATGACCTCGACATCGATCTGGCTTTGCAGATCGTGCAGTCTGAATGTAGACTTGAACCTGTTCAGGCAGAGGAAAAGACAACGCCGGCACCATACCAAGCTCAAGAAGCAGAGAAAAATCGAACACTCGACTATTTTTCCAATTGCTCAACCATAGTTGTTACTTATTTCGCGAAAGAGACTTTTGATGGGGCCTTATAGGTTTAAACTTACGTTTAAATTTTACGAACCGTGTTGCTTCTGACGAAACTGAAACAAGCAGAAGAGGAATAGTGAAATAATTCGAGTATGTTAGAATCTCCATAAGTGTTTGCATTTGTTGCCCGAGGAACTCGAAAACATAATAAAGCAAGGCGAAGGATACGCTGTTGATTTTAAAGAAAGTGGAATCCTATCCGATCCTCTGAAGTTGGCTAAGTTGATGGTTGCTTTTGCGAACAATTTGTACACCTCCGAGAAATACGGTGGGTTGATTCTTATAGGTGTTAGAAATGACGGTAGCCTAGAAGGAATGAAGAAGAAGCAAGGACATGAAGAGCATCTTATGAACATCGCTAGAGACAAATGTGAACCGCCTATCAAGCCTCAATTTGAAGCGATTAGCCTTGTCAGGGGCGATGTCTACGTTTTAACAATTCCTAGAATGTCAAAGTATCCCCACGCAGTCAAATTACAAGATGGAAATGTCTATTATGTCCGTGTCGGCACAACCGTGAGAGTCGCGGCGCCTGTAGAGTTGCAAGGACTTTTCACTGGAACTGGAAAACCAACTGTCAATCAGATCATTCAGAGGGTTAGAGAATCTGTACCCTCAATCTCTTGCGCTTACAGAAGCGTCATTGTGGCTCCCGACCATATAGTAAAGGATTTGATTCGATTTGACGAGGAAATCGATTACTGGCTGAGAAGCATTTCCAATAGTCTTGATTTAGTTATTGGCAATCCGCACTCCACGCAGGATGGAGTCATCTTCAAAGTCGGAAATGACGCAGTGCACGAATGCTTCGCCAAAATCACTCGCGAAGGTGTAATTTACTATAGAGAACCAATATCTGGCGAAAAAGAAGGTATTCACATAGGCCGAACGATAAGGGTCGTAGTACAAATGCTCGAATACGCGCAGAAAGTGTATGAACGCTTCAAGTATATTGATTCTTGCGTTATTAAGCTGGAATTGGGAAACATCAAAAACATGCCCTTGATAGCTGATGGATTTTGGCCTCGCCGAGACAACTTCACCTTTGACGATGATAAAGTTCTAGTCATTGAGCGTGAGTTGCCCAATATTCAGACAACCCAATGTCCTACTTCTATCGTTGAGTCAATCGTTATCGAATTCTGCAGAAGCTTCGGTTTTTCAATGGCTGAAGAAATTGCCAAGAAATACGTTGCAAGGTATACTTCGGAAATGTAGTCTACTGTAAGTGGAGTCATCTGGCAGCAAAGATGTAGTTGTCTAACCATTTCGTAACTGTTTGTCACAGATAGTGCATTGTTTTGTCGATTTTGGTCAAAATAAGCATTTGGTGGGGCCGGCCGGATTTGAACCGACGACCTTTCCCCGGAATAGGTGTTTAGCCTACCCCTACGGGTTTCTTCGACCGCTCCAGAACTTCGTCATTCCAGCGCTGGGCTGGTCCGTAAACCCGTTCTGTAGGTTCTGGAGCCCGTCGTCATACCTGCCTTAGTAAAAGGGCTTAGTAATTGTTCATTGTTTAGAACTTCTTTGGCATTGTTCACTGTGTTTCATCTCCTATGAAGGTATCTAAGGTTCTGCATTTTGCGGCTTCGATATAAGGTTGCATGGTTTCTAGTGTCCAGCGTTTAGGTGTGTATGGTTTGACTTTCATGCTTCTCTTTCTCCTTTCAACAGCTTTAGCAGTTCGATTTCGTGCCATAGGCGTGCATATTCTATCTCTTCTTTGGTTTTTGGCGAAATTAGGTTACGATCTAGCTTTGTGTCGTACTCACATTTTTTACAGGTCATAGTCTCATATTCATCATGCTGATTTCTTATTTTGTGGTTGTGGTGTGACGAGGGAGCGCCCTCATGCCAATGAGGGAAAAAGTTTATGTTTCCG
>CAYGYI010000121.1:0-5009 GCA_964354055.1 uncultured Candidatus Bathyarchaeia archaeon
ACCACTACCGTGTGAACGTTGGATGGAAAATTCAGGTTGAGTATCCTTCCGCCAAGAAGGTCATGATCGTTGCTTCGTAGAGCACGGTTAATCAAAGCTCTTGATCCGCATGCGAGGATCTGTTCGACGTGTTTTTGAGTGATCGGCAGGACTTTCGCTGGACCGGTTGAGCCTCTGGTCATGACCCAGCACAACAATGGTTCTGGGAGGATCGAAGCATAGTTGCCTTTCATTACGTCTGCAAAATAGGGGTTCAGTTCCCAGTAGTTCACTGTGGAGAAGTGTCTCCTGAAATCTTCAAAATCTCCGATTCCAGATGCATTTCGTTCTGTTCCATAACGTGTCTTAGCATATTCTTTCAGAAGAATGGCTAGAACTTTCTCCTGGGTCTCTTTCGGATTCTCCAGAGAACTGTACCAAGGCTGGACAAAGGGTGCGAAGATACTGTTGAGCGCGTTTGCAGCAGGCATGTCATTCAGAAGTCTAGTCGGACTGAGTCGTTTTATGTGTTTCTCATTTCCCGAGTTGAAGGCTGAAAAAGTGTGTGTCTGTAGAAAAGAAAATTGGGGAATTGGAACAGACTACGCGTATTTCTGCTCTTTGTCACAGTACCATCTTTGGTATTGTTGTATGTACCTCAGTGGACCGCCACAGGTTGGACAGATCTGCGCTGTCATTCCTGGAGGTGGTGGAGGTGCAGGTTCGTGCGGAGCGCGTTTGAATTTTAGCGCATTCGGTAGTGGCATCTTCAGGCTGTCGAATACTGTGAACAGAAAGCCGCCCAACAGGTAGAAGACAAGCGCAAAAACCACCGATAGCCCCCATGATTGCATTGCTCCACCCCAGTCTCCGGCGTAGATCGCAGTATTGGCAACAGTCATGAATAGGGTGATCACGAAATGGACAAGGAAAATCATTATTCCTACCGATATTCCTTCCATTTTGCTTTCTGTCTTGTTCCATCTGTAGTGCAGGTAGGCTGCAGTGACAGCCGCAGGAATGTAGGCAAATATGCCTGTGACAACCTGCATCGCTACCGATCTGCCGAGATTGGCTCCGAAAAGCGCGAATATTCCACCTATTTGCCCACTTCCAGCAATCGCTGTTGCCATGGCGAATCCGATTACCCCGATGGCAATGTAGTCTTTCAGAGTTCCTTCCTCTTTCGTGTTCATGTCTTTCAGCAATCCTTGGACCAATTATTTGCATCATCTCGGTATTTAACACTTGTTTCAAACGCAAAGAAGAGCCATATGGGACAATTGTCCAAAAAAGTGAAAACTGTCGTCTCGGCGGATCGTTGTAGAATAAAGTCTTAAATATAAACGCAAAGAGAACATGAGCTAACGGCAATATGAGGAATTTGAGATGACTCTGAGAGAAGGATACCTTCATGACTACTTGGTTGCCAGCTTTGTCGGATTTCTATTTGGCGTCTTGTCACTTGGCGTCGCATCAGGTAACGCAGGCGGAGATCTCGTGAAATTCGCGGGAGTATTGATTGTAGCTGACATTTTCTATGTGATACCGGGAGGAATTGTTGCCGCTTACATTAACTTTAGATTCCACGTAGTGGGCGAAAAGCTCGAAATGGAAGGACTAAGCTGCGGATTGTTCACGGCATTAGTCTATACGATCATAACACTCTTTCAGACTATCATAGGCGCGGCTTTGAACACTGCTTCAGCAGGCGGTCTCTTCGTTGGTTGGATCATCAGCGTGGTCTTTGCGTTCATATTCTACATGCTCGGAGGATATTTCGGGGGCTACTTGGAACGTAGACCATTCGGAATGCCCACTCTGTTCAATATGTCTCGTGTCTCTAGGGCTCCACCACCTCCACCGCCAGCAACAGTTCAGATGTGTCCTACCTGCGGTCAACCAATGACTTTCGTCCAGCAATACAACCGATGGTACTGTCAAAACTGTAAGAAATATCCGTAACAACCGAGAAAAAAGTATACAAAAGAAGGAAGATTGCGGGGCGCTTTCTTCCTCAACTTCTTCTAAACATATTTCTGTTCTTTGTAACAATACCATCGCTGATACTGCTGAATGTATGACAATGGTCCTTTGCATGTTGGGCAAATGGGTTGCTGAGCTTGGGCTTGTTGGGGTTGAGCCATCATCTGCGGTACGACGGTCTGTGTTTGCGTTGACGAGGGTTTGAGGAGAACGTAGTCTCCAGCTGCTTGGATTTGTTCCCATGGAACTTCCATGTCTTGCTTGTTTCCTGTCTCAATGATGAGGGTCATTCCAACCTTTCCGACTGTAAATGCGATGTCCTTGATTGTCCCAGCGTTGTTCCCTTCGCTGTCAACAACTTGCATACCTATGAGGCGGTCTTTTGTCAATGCTTTTTCTTGTTTCGACATTCTTCAGTCCACCTTTCACAGATTTCAGTTGAGGGGACAATTTATAAGCTTTCAGACTTTTGAATTCAGTTCATTTCTGAAATCCAGTAGCTAGCTCGCGCCACTCATAGTCTTATGATTTGACGCCGACAGAAAGCGATAAAAACGAACTAGAACGATTATGTAGCGAGTTGGAAAGAATGTCTTCAAACTATGGAACTGCAAACGCACAGGTCGACACTGGAACACATTGGCTCACACGTATCGTTGCAGCAATAATAGACAGCATTCCATGGGTCATAATAGGCTAGGTCATATGGTATGTGCTGATTATGCCTGGAGGACCGCTTGTTGGAGCGCTCGGGCCCTGGGCTTGGCTCGTATACGCCTTCCTTGCGCCAATCTTCTACGGACTTCTATTTGTCATCTACTCGGTGGTGATGGAATCATCAGCGTCAGCTGCAACGTTTGGAAAGAAAGTCATGGGCCTCAAAGCGCAGATGCTAGACGGCAGCAAAGCACCATCAAACAAAATATGGACAAGGAACATGAGCAAAATCTTCTGGATAATCTTCATTATCGATTTCCTGATTGGAATAGCAACTCCTGGCCCGGATCCACGCCAACGATACTTTGACCGAATAGCAGGAACAACAGTCGTTTCAGTCAAACAAGTATTCACAGCAGCCGCACCGCAGCCACCCCCACCGCCTCCGCCAGCATAACTAGGAAAATCAATAGAGCTCGAATGCTCGAGCTTTCCCTTTTTGTTTCAATTCTGTATCGCAGAAAGGCTCATTGGATGGCCTACCCATGCTGCATCCCATTTCACCGTCGAAAGTTTTAAAAAACTTCAAAACAACTGGCACAAGGAGATATCAATGGAACCATCAACCTATCCTCCTCCGCCGCCTCCGTCAACTTCGCCCACTGCTTCAAAAGATTCGAGAGGCTTGCATGGTCCCCCCACAAACTTCTTCCGAAGCATAAGGAATCAACTTGCATCTATGGAGGGTGCATCTCAACTTCCAGGCGGGAAAACACCTACCACCGGTTTGCTTGTTTCTCTAATCTTCTCGGCAACTGCAGGTCTAGGACTAACGTTGATTATCCAGTTCCCCTTCTAGCAGTTCTTGGGCTTGTCCCTGTGACGATTCTTTTTGCCCCGCTGATTGAAGAACCAGTCAAAGCGTTGGGAATGCTGATCGTCTTCTTTTTCATGTGGAAAACAATTCCTAACCGACGGTACGGCGCCGCACTGGGAGCCACCTCTGGATTGGGGTTTGGCGTCGCAGAGAGCATTTTGTACATTGCTCAGCTAGCTGCAGCCGGATCTGCTGAAGGTGTATTTGTCAGAGTAGTCGTAACGCCTCTGATGCATCCTCTTTGGTCGGCGTTCGTGGGTATAGGTGTTTTTGCACTCTTTTCAGGCAGATCAGCCCAACCTGATATCAAAAAGTCGTCCCCTTGGCTTCTTCCACTCTTGTTCGTCGGGTTGGCAATGTTGACGCACTGCATCTGGAACACTCTTTCATTGGGTCTTAGTTATGCGGGATTAGGATACTTCGCCACCGTCCCGGATATCATAGTAATCTTTCCTATTTTCGCGCTAATACTCAGGGACTTTTTGGGCGGTCATTTCAACTTCCAGAATTTCTTCGAGTCTCCATCTGCGTCTTCAACTGTGTCCCTGTTTTTCCGCCTCCCCCTCCGCCGCCACCTCAGTAGAAAGAAAACGGATCTAGAAACGGTTTGGATTAAGTCGGATTTTTCATGACGCCAATGGCAGGTTTCTTGTTCTTACATGCCGCTATGGTGGAGCTCTTGGATTTTCACCTTGCACTCTCTTCAGAAGATCATCTCTTCTAACCAGCAGTTTCTCGAACTGGTCGTCAGTGATTTTGTCTTCTATCAACAGTTTGAAGATTTGGTTTGACACGTTTGCCATTTCCTGATGGAACTTTATCACGTCTCCGGAGTAGAGATCGTAGATGGCGACCATGCCGTTGTACATGCGGTGGTAAAGTTTGCTTCGCCGCCATATTCTTCGGCCACGCATTGCTGTGTACGTCAGAACTGTCAATGATGCGATTGCTGCCCAACCACCTGGCGTTAGAAACCACAAGCTGGCATTTTCCAATACAATTTGGCCGAGAGGTTTTGCAGGAGGGCCACTAACAACGGTGTATGATGCGGGATACTTGTCACCTCGTGCGATCACAAACGAGGCCGTGTTGCCTTTTTGGACAGACATGTTGGCCGGCGACATTTCTATGACTTCCGTGTTTGCAGGCATGTTTATGTCTATGGCCTGTTGAATCTTGAAGGTGTAGCCTTTGTAGTACGATGAAACACCGATTGCAAACGTGTAGTTTTCACCGTGTTGAGAAAGCATGTTCGCAGGCGCCTGAAAACGAAGGTTGTAAGCTATTCCACTCTTGCTCCAGTCTTTGTGAAATTCCCAGATTTTCAAACTACCTATTGAAACTGAGGTCAGGTCGAAACCTGTCAGCCAAGATTCTAGCCTTCCTTCACCTACGAAGTATTCAGGTATGCGCGTTATGTGAAAGTACATCCAGAGCTCTGCGTCGGCGGTCGCGTCGATGAAGGTGTACTTGACTTTCGTAGTGTTGAAGTTGACTCCGTACCATTCTG
>CAYGYI010000122.1:0-4995 GCA_964354055.1 uncultured Candidatus Bathyarchaeia archaeon
GTACCGACGGATGTTGATGTTGAATTCTGGTTCATTGCAATACCTGTCATCATAGCGTTCGTCGCTGTTCTACTTATAGGCGGCTGGATAGGCTACACAATGCTAACGACACCGCCACCAAAACCAATTGAAGAACTCACAACCGAACCCGAAGAAAAGAAAGAGGAAGCACCTCCAGCAGAGAAGACTGAAGAAGAAAAGAAGCCAGAGAAGAAACGCAAGGAAGAAAAGTAGCTACACTTCCTCCCAAACGTAGGTTTTTAACAGAAACCTATTTTCATTTGTACTTCACGTCGAAGACTAGCGGGGAGCTAAGTCCAGAAAACATCCTCACGTTATAGGTTCTACCCTTCACATAATGGCCACGCAGAAAAACAATGCCGATCTCGTTCGGCGAAACAACAACAGGCTCCTGCAAATCGCATCTCTCCCCATCCACGTAAACCTCGGTTACCTGAACATCCACTGATGCGAAGTTTCTAATTTGCACCGTTATGCAGGTTTTGTTAATGCCAAAAAATTCAACCTGTAATGTCTGAGCTGGAAACGTTGTTTTGAGTTTCTCGGTTAGGTTGAAGGTGAATTGAGAGAATATGAAGCCTGCAACTAATACAGTGACAAACACTAGTATCAAGGAGGCTACTGCAAGTCTCATGCCTGCCTCACCGTGATACGAAACGAATTATGCTTTGAGAATTTAGTGTTTATGAATCCAGAATCGTAAAGGCTAATAAGGGTTAGATTCCAAACATTTTGAAGGCGAATATAAGGCCAACGTGAACAACAACGGATATGACAACTACTATCGCTATGGTTTTAGGTGAGACTGCTAGCAACGGTGCCTCTTCGCCTTTGGACTGAATCTCATACTCCTTGATTTCATGAGTCTCCGAGTCAACTCTGACGATAGCGGCGAGTTTCTTCATTTCAATCTCTACAGTATAAACTCCTTCTTCCAACGAAACCCGTTTCGGCTTAAGGCCACCCTTGTGGCCGATCCTCTTAAGAAAACCCGTGGCGACGGACGTTACCGCTTCGGCGTTCAACGCTTTCGTTTGTGGCATGGCTGAAGTCAAGGCACCTGAAGGCCGTTTCTGCAAGGTTGCCGCCAACTACACCACCCTTTACCCGCCTACCGAAGAACACGAAAGATCAAGAGGACTCGTGCGCATAGTTGATCAGGCTTAACCAGTTACATTTTTGAGCATACACTGAACAATGCTATTGCACATTATGCATTCTTCAGGTATGCTTTCTTTCGAAGTGCGCTTGCTCAAGTACCCAAACTCGCGCGCGCACTTGGCAGAAGCTATGGTTGGAGTTGACTTTGGTGTTAAAATAGGCCCACTGGCGTTTTCCCGTGCTTCTCCAGTGATTGTTCTCCTCAGTTCAGGCATTGATTCCTCTTCTGTGGCTAGTGAGCTTGCGTTAATGACTATTTCTGTAAGGCAATATGGACAAGCCTCAAAAGCTTGGACAGGCTTGATGCCTACATTCTTGGCCTTCAAAGGGTTGTGAAAGACCTTCCCACATGAAGGGTTAGGACACATAAAAGTCTGATTTTCCATCAATGATTCTTTCTTCTTATGAATAGTTAACCCTCCTCTGACATAGAGTCGGACTTCGACTTTATAGTGTTATTGAAGCCAGAATCAGTATCCACGCTACTTACTAGAACATGAGAAATCAGGGCGCCGTCAGTTTCTTGAGATCCTCTGTTCCCTCCGCGTACCCTGAGGCAATCAGGATGTCGCCTGCCTCGATTTTCGAGTCAATCTTTGGCCTGACCCATTTATCGCCGCGTTTGATGGCCAAAACCCACATCCCTGTCTCCTCGGGAATCCGCGCCTCCATCAGGGTCTTGTTGACCAATGCAGAAGCTTTAGTGACAGGTGCGAAGGCAACTGTTTCCTCTGCCTCTCTTATAGCGATCTTTAGCACGGCGTGAGGTTCTATGCCTCTTAGGACGACTGCGGCCATTTCTGCTGCGGCGTCCGCGATTTTTTCAGTTGCCACGCCCAGCCTTATGAGACCCAAAAGGCCTCGTGCCTCCTCCTTCGTGAAATCACTTGACAAAACAAGTAGCTCAAAAGCCGTGTGCGACTTATCTACAAACTCCTCAAGTCTCTCCACTTCCTCGGCCAGTTCTTTGCTGTTCAGCATAAGCGAGGAATAAGCCAGATCAATCATCAACTCGGAGGTGTTCTTGAGTTCAGCAAATTTTTCGGCGATCTCTTCGAACTGTTTCTGGTGCAGTTGCGACATGTTAGGCCTCCCGGGTCTTTGGTTTTCTTTCTGCCATTTCCTTGAAGCTTCTTATGCCTGAGGAAGCACCACGCACGATAAGAACGTCGGCTACTTGAACTCTTTCAGACTTCTTTGGATCTATCAACCAGTCCTTGTTTCGCTTGATGGCTATGACGTCGATACCCATTCTTGCCGCCAAGTCCAGTTCGTTTATGGTTTTCCCAACAACTGGAGAGCCCTCGGCTATTTTCTCCTGCATCAAGCGTTCTTCAACTCTCTCAAAGATTTCACCCACGACCGGATGAACACCAATGTTCTGTGTGACTATGGCGGCTATGTCGGCTGCTGCATCTGAGATTTTATCTGTGCCTCTGGCCACTGTTGAGACGCCCACTAGTGCCTCCGCGTCTCTAGCGTCTCTTGCAGCTATCATGATCGTCATTTCAAGAAGGTAGGCCAGCGTGTCCACTCGGTTTTCAAGTTCAAGAACCTCCTCTGCAAGGTCTCTGTCATTGAATAGCGCCGCAGAATACGCGAGGTCTATCATGAGTTCGGAGAGATTCTTCATCTCCAACAGAAGCTGGCTGACTGGCACAGGTTTGTATTTTATCTTCTCAAGATGAGACATGTGTAATAGGTCGCTCCGCGGAAAAATAATGATGAAGGAATTATTTTAACTCTATCCTATCAGTAGGAGAACGGCAAACAGCACCACAGACGTTATGATGCTTGCGAGCGCAGTTTGGATGGGAGCCACGAAATGATCAGGATCTAAGCCTTTCTGAAACGTCAAAGTGGCAAAAGCAAAAGATAGAAAGACCACTGCCATGGTGGCGATGACGTTTGTCGCCAGAAGCAGGGAAAGCATGTTGATGAAGGCCACTGATGCAAACTGGCCGGCCATGAGCAGGGACACAGCTACGAAGAAGATGAACACGACAAATGAGGCTACCCACGCGCCGAGAATCGGGGTTGCATGGTTTTCGATGGCAGACAATGAAGGCTTGAGCAGGCCGAGGGCAAACTTCGTTGCGGCTGTGGAGCCTACTACCAGTCCAGCATCATTGACCAGCTCAAGCAACGCTGGATAGACGATCAGCAGACCCGCACTTCTGCTTTCAGTAACGTTCATTTTCAGCAAAACTGTGCCAGCGACATTGGCGAAGACAACCACAATCAGCATGGTCAGAATCGACTTTCTGACAGCCCTGACGAAAGCTTCTTCATGGGCGTTTCGGAACAGAACGTAAAACATCAGTACAATTGGCACAACCCCGACAAGAAAGGCGCAGTATCTGCCAAAGTTCCCAGTGTTGAAGAACAGGACAATGGTCAAAGCGTAACAGGCCGTTATGAAAACGTCTACGACGGTGGCAATGATCGGATATGCAACATCGTCCAAATCCAAACCCTTCTTGAATGCAGTGAATGCTATCGCCAAGGTGAACACACAAGAGGCCAAACCGAAGCTCATAGTTGCCAGCACAATTGCGAGAATGCCTGACAAGTCGCTGAGTGCCACTCCCCAGAAGAGGCTGCCAAATGTTACAGAGATCACAGCCGTGGCAAGGCTGACAAGCAATGTGGTTGCTATCATAGCCTCGAACAACACGTGGAAAGCTCTAGTGTTCCCACGGAAACATGGCCTCACCGTGCCAATATGCAACGCCGTGTTAAGACGCCCGCTGAACAGCCCACTCATAACGCTTTTCGCCATCAGCACTGTGGGGTAAATCGCAATTGCCCAAGGGAATTGTTGGAAGAGATTGAGCTGCTGAGCGACTATGAAGCCTGCCAGCAGACCGCCGACACCAGCGAAATGTGAAGTCAAGGTTTCCTTGAAGGCCCCTGAAAAGACTTTTAAGCGAGCCGCATACGTCATCGCGCCACAACCTCCCCGCAGAAGTGTTCAGAGCAGGCAACAAATCGTTTCTCAGAAGCAGCCTTGGATGGCTTGCCCTGCATGAACTCCGCTAGAAAAGTGCAGTCCACAGCATAAGATATGGCTTCGGCCTGTTTCATTGTTTGCACCTTCGGAGTTCGTTCTTTTCTTGTTCATCCATAGGCACCGCTTCAACGCAATTCCTTCAAGCGAGCCCTCAAGAGCCACCTGTTTGTTCGCTCCTAAACGCTATGAGGAGGAAGACCATCCTTTAAATAAGTTTCCAAAACCAACACGTAACAACGATCAATATTCAGACTTCATAACCGTTTTAATCACTCAGACTCTAACTTCGTTCCGTTCAGGAATGGTGAAAGCCTTGTATGGCGTCATGGTGAAGATTGACAAAACGCTTCCTTGGATCGAATTGGAGAGAACTTGTGAAACGCACAGAGAGGCAAAGAAGGCAGCAGAAGACTTCATCAAAAGTTTGCAATTGAAGATTATTGCCTTGCCAGAAAAGAAACCCATGAAGGCGCTGGTAACTGTAAAGCGATAGAACAACCTCTCTTAACCGCGTTCTGGCGCGCAATAAACTCTTGTCAAGTATTCTCAATGCATCAGTTCCTCAAGACTACGTCAAATGGCATATCTCACATGAAGGCTGGGCTGAAGGCTCTTTCCTCTCCTCAGTCAAACGTGTAGGTCAAGCCCTCGAAGCCCGAAAACTTCTTGGCCAACTCTTCAAGACAAACCCGGAAGCAACAATTGCCGTGGCAGGCGACTTCAACGCTGAAATCGGCTCCGTGCCTTTCCAAGTCGTCGTTGGCAGCGTAGAGGAAACCAACAACTCTGACTACGCTCCA
>CAYGYI010000123.1:0-4984 GCA_964354055.1 uncultured Candidatus Bathyarchaeia archaeon
ACGACACTTATAGCTTATGGAACAATCCTCTATGCCCAAAAAGACCAACGCACCTACGCGGGCTACGCGAAACAAAGCCTAAAGTACGCGAAACCAGCAACATCAAGGCCACGAGAGTGACAGCGAACATGGTCAAAATCTTAATAGTCTACGACTCCAGGAGCGGAAACACCGAAAAAATGGCGCAAGCCATAGCAGAAGGCGCCAAACAAGTGAAAGGAGCCACAGTAGAAGCCAAGAAAACGGCTGAAGCCACGAACGAGGACCTGCTCACGGCGGACGCCATCATAATGGGTTCGCCCACATACTATGGACTGATGTCAGGCAAACTCAAAATCTTCATCGACGAATCAGTCAAAATCCACGGCAAGCTTGAAGGCAAAATCGGTGCCGCCTTCACCAGCTCAGGAGACAACGCCACAGGTGCCGAAACCACGCTGCTTTCAATCTTGCAGGCCATGCTGGTCCACGGCATGATCATCCAAGGCCGATCAGACAACAAGCACTACGGCGCCGCCGCAGTCGGAGCACCAAACAGCGAAGCCACAGAATCCTGCCAAAGGCTAGGCAAAAGAGTAGCCGAGCTAACAGTCAAACTCAAAATGTAACAGGCACTCACCTCTATGAGCGGCTTCGATATGAAGATCTGCGGAATCATCGGCAGCCCCAAGAAAGACGGAAACGTAGATCTGCTAGTCTCGCAGGTTCTAAAAGGTGCAGCCAGCCAAGGCGCGCAAACCAGCAAAATCTACCTCAACGACCTGAACATCAAGCCCTGCCAAAGCTGTGGCAAAGACCCAAAACCAAAACACTGCCTCATCAACGACGGCATGAACCAAATCTACGACACACTCGAAACCTGCGACGCAATCGTGCTCGGCTCGCCAGTGTACTTCGACACAGTAAGCGCACAAACCAAACTCATGATAGACCGCTGCAACTGCCTCATGCCCTACGTGCAACGACCAAACGGCACCGCTGGCTTCGAGCGAAGAATCAGCAAACAGAAGAAAGGCATATTCATAGCCGTGGCAGGCTCAGAACAGGAATTCAACACCATACAGGCCACGGTAAACGGCTTCTTCAACTGGACAAACATCCAGCCCTTCGAAACCATCCTCTACTCACACAAAGATGACAAACTAGGCGACATCAGAAGCAACAGAAAAAGAATGAACAAAGCCTTCGAAGTCGGCGTCAAACTCGCAAGCCCAGTGTGACCGTGTGGTGGGCCCGGCCGGATTTGAACTGGCGACCAACAGGTTATGAGCCTGGCGCTCTAACCTGGCTGAGCTACGGGCCCCCGGCAATTCTGTAATATGCTATTTCAGACTTGATTTAAACGTTTTCCGCACCACCCCAAAACGCATCTAAACCCACATGATGCTCACAAATGCCTAGAGAGTAGATGTCGCATTGGCTGAAAAACACGCTAACAGTTTGGAAAAACTGTGGAGAGAGGGAGCGCATCTATTGCGCGAGAATCGGCGCAATAAACGGTGCGAACCTCAGTCCGCGTTGAGCCTGTATAAGGAGCATAAGTTCGGGGTCTTCGTGTAGAATTCGAAAACCCAATTGCCGAAGGCACTTCAGAATCTGATCGAGGTTTCACCAGAACCTTTTGCTTATGGCCTTGCGTTCAGCTTCCAGAACCAGCTCGTAGAACTTGTCGTTCAGCTTTGGTTCCTTCTCAAGAACCTCTCTGATGTCTGCAGGCTGAACCTTTCGGGCTGAAAGGGCAACTGCAGCAGGCTTCCCGTATTTGGATATCAGCTGCGCCGTCATTTCGGCATGGTGTCTCAGCCGTTCCTCGTTCTTTGTCAGCTTCTCGCCCTTCTTTTCAGCCAATTGCAGTGACCTCTCCTCTTCAACCTTCAAAAGTCCAATCGAAGTAGAGCCGCATCTTGGGCATTTTGGCTTGTCAGGCAAATCCTTAGGCTTCAACATCTCCACATACTCCCAGCAGTTCGTGCACAAAAAGCTGCTTGTCTCATTGAGCAATCTTGCCTTGGCTGACTGGATAAGTACAGCACGCATGCGTTCGGGCGGAATCAAGTCCGTCTTCATGCTCATGCGCTCAATGCCCAACCGCGCTATAGGCGACGCGTTGCCGCCCGTCTCAAGCCTCTGGATCTCGACTTCGCCTTTCCGAATCCTCTTCAACACAAAAATTAGGTTCTCTAAATCCAAGTCTTTCGTAAACACTTCTTTCAGCGCTTCCTCGTAGATTGGGGTGCCTTCGAAACTCTTTACGAGTTTCTGCAGGCTTACGCTGCTAAAGTCCGCCCACTTTTCCAAGGCGCCAAAGCGTCTTGCCACGTGCACCATGCGCCTCTTGAAAAGCCCCGTCTTCACCGTGGCAAGCGTCAACGTATCCCTGATCGCCTTCTCAGACATTGCCAGCACCTCCTCAAACAACGACACAATTCGTTGCGAGTTCGCCATCCCCATCGTCTGCACAAAAATCCGATAAGGATCATGCTGCACGACTACGCCATAACCCACCTTGTCTGAAAGCAGCTGACCCATCAACTGAGCCAAAGCCCTGTTCGTAAGAGAACCGAAGTTGACCTGAAGAAGAACGAACTCCTCCCAGTCTTCGACAACTATTCGCTTGTTCGTCGGAACAGGCAAGTTGGCTTTGATTTGTTCGATCGTTTCCTTAATGGCCAGCAGCACAGCGTCGTTGTCTGAAGGGTAACGCTTGCTGAGCTCGCCTGCAACGTCGTTCGGCGTGGCTCCCTTTAGTATATGCTCTTCAACGAGACCTCTGATTGCGCCAACCTCCTGCGCCACTGCATAAGGCACAGGAATCTCCTCGCCAATCCAGCTTGGGATAGCGCCGCTCGGATCGTCCACAGGTTTGACGTGAACCTTCTCATCCGAAACATGTTCAATAATCCACGGAGCACCGCGAATGATGAACTTCGTTCCCGGCTTACCGTACTCAGCCATGAAAGCCTCATCCAAGACGCCCACCGCCGCATCGCTCGACTCGTCAATGACGAGAAACTGCTTCTCTTCCGGAATCATGGACAGATTGTCAAAATAATATTCGAACAGCGCCTTGGCCTGCCTGGGCTTAAGAACGGTTTTGTCCTCGAACGACACCCATGCCAGCCGCGGAAACCGCTGGTGCATGTACTTCAAAATCTTCTCAATGTCCTCAACCGTGAGATCCCTGTAAGGATAGGCCTTCCTGAACAGTGCCTGAATCTCCTCAAACTCCAGCCTCCTGTTCTTGATCAACAGCCCTCCAATCTGATGCGCCAAAACATCATAGGGCTTAGGCGGAATAATCACAGGTTCCAGGTCTTCTTTCAGGGCTTTGCGAGCTATGGCCATGGCTTCAAGCGCGTCGTCAGGATCCAAGGCCACGATTATGCCTTCAGCTATGCGACCTATGCGGTGGCCGCTTCTGCCCACTCGCTGAATAAGCCTCGTGGCCTGCCGCGGACTCATGTACTGAATGACAAGATCTATGCTGCCCACATCGATGCCCAGCTCAAGCGAACTCGTGCACACGAGCCCCTTCAGCGCTCCGCTCTTCAGGCCTTTTTCCGCTGCGATGCGCGAAGGTTTCGCAAGCGATCCATGATGAATCGAAATAGGAAAATCGGCATCCCAAACCTTGAACCTGCTTGCCAAAACCTCGGAAACCGCGCGCGTATTCGTAAACAGAAGTACAGACTTGTGTCTGTCTATGTAGTCGCGGATGATTCTGAGTCTGGCCGCTACCTCTGGGTGCGTGTAAAGCTTCGTTGAAAGCCTCGCATCCTCCTCCGTGGGTGTTGGGAAGATTATCTTCAAATGCATCATCCTTGCCACGGGAACGCGCACGATCTCGACAGGACGATCGGTTCCAACGAGGAACTGGGCGACTCTTTCAGGACTGCCTATCGTGGCTGACAGGCCTATCATCTGGAAGTCTCTGCCCATCAGCCCTCTGAGTCTCTCCAACGCAAGAGCAAGCTGGCTACCTCGCTTGCTATCAGCCATCTCATGTACCTCATCAATGATCACCCAACGCAGGCTTTGCAAGTGCTGACGCATTATCCAGCCTGACAGCAACGCCTGCAAAGTCTCAGGTGTCGTGATCAAAATCTCCGGCGGACTCCGGGACTGTCGTACTCTTTCCTTCGTTTCAGTATCGCCATGACGCACAGCCAGCTTGATGTCAAGGTTGTTGCACCACCACTCAAAGCGTTCAAGCATGTCACGGTTTAGAGCGCGTAAAGGCGTGATGTACAGGACCTTTATGCCAGGTGTGCCCTGCTGTCCTTGAAGAAGCATGCTGAGAATGGGCAGAAAAGCCGCCTCAGTTTTGCCCGTAGCCGTGGGCGAGATGAGCAGAACGTTCTTGCCTTCAAGAATTTTGGGAATCGTCTTTTCCTGTGGCTCAGTTGCCTTCGAGAACTCTCTCTGCTCAAGCAACCTTCGAACGGGTTTAACGAGCAAATCAAAAGCACTCTTGTGCGAATCCGACAAGATCAGCCGATACCTCAACGTTCGGAAAGTATAAGCGCATAACCACAAGTAAAAGCATTTTGGACACGCAACTATCTCCGTAAGCATCGTTTCCCTGACCGAAAGAAGCCCTCTCACTAGGCTTGATGATTTTGAACCTTTAGCCTCAATCTCTGCTGCGATGCCACGGCCATTTTTAACTAAACCTGTCATGGATAACGTTCCATGAGCATGATGAAAGGCTATTTCTTCAACAACTGTTCATCAGATCAATGTATCCAAGGCCATACCGTGTTGATTTTGAGGGCCATAACTGCTTGAAAACAGTGTTGAGGCCTTTCACGGCCTCCTTAAGCGGGGCATGGACACGTTTTTATGATGCCAACATAAAAGTCGTCGAGAAATCATCATGAAGCTTTGCATTGAAAGTGTCTAAACCTCATGTTCGGTTCTTGATTTTCTATTCGAAAACAATGGAAAGTTATTTATCCATCATCATCAGAAACCATGGAAACCG
>CAYGYI010000124.1:0-4922 GCA_964354055.1 uncultured Candidatus Bathyarchaeia archaeon
AATCCATGTCCACCGACACATACAGGCTGTCGTATTTCGCGAGCCTCTTCTTCAACTGGCTTATGATCTGTGGTGTGCCTTCGGTTCTGATCTGCTGTGCTGTGAAGAACTCGATTTCCGCCTTCTTCGCATAGGCTAGTTCCTCTTTACATACCGCTCGTGTGCCCAGTTCGAAAATCGCCGCAGGCTTCACCGTCTCGCTGATCCGCCGCATAAAAGTCGTATGTGAAAGCCTCAAATCCATAAACTCGTCCCGCAAATCCAAGTGCGCGTCAAAACTGACTATGGCGGTTTTGCGTGCCCTAGCTCCTAAGCCTCGCATGATGCCCAACGTAATCGTGTGCTCGCCACCAATCGAGACAGGCATCTTTCCCGCCTTCAATATGCTCTTGATCGCCAACTCAAGCCGCCTAAGCGTGGTCTCAGTGTCCGTCGAAATATGCAAATCGCCAAGGTCATGCAGCTTCAAGTCTTCAACATCCAAACCCGTGCGAAAACTATAAGTCTCAATATTCAACGAAGCCTGCCTAACCGCCGTAGGCATAAACCGTGCACCAGTCCTATACGTGCTCGTAACGTCGAACGGGACGCCTAAAACCACGTAGTCAGCCTTCTCAAAAGGCTTCTCAAAACCGCTAAAGACGTTTGATTGGGAAACGTAAAGATCATGGTCGCTCATGGTTGTCCTTTCCTCACGTCTGAGGGTTGCTTATCTGCCGCTTGATTCTAAACCTTTTCGCTTGTCAAAATCCGCGAGCATAGGATTGATGGGCTTGAGACATTAAATTTATTAACGTTGCCGTTTATGCATTAAGGTTAAAGGCTGATTAATTAATGTCGATTGTCTCCAAGCTGACTGAAAGTAAAGACTTTCTCATAATTTCAGTTTTCTACATAATCGTGGCCGTGCTCAGCTTCGTGCTGGTGCCCATGACGGGATATCCGCCTCACATGGTCATAATCGGCCTGTTTAGTCTCGTCGCAGGCTATAGCCTGCTCATGAAAAGAAGCTGGTCACTCTACCTCGTCGTCACCATGTTCCTCATAGCCACCGTGTTCTCAGCGTACATGCTCTACTACATGTTCACCAAAGACATCCTGATCGACCTAGGTGCCACATCCTACCTAGTGCTCACATGGATCGCCACCATATACGTGGTAGCAAAAAGAGTGAAGCTAGAAAGCTAGAAACTCGCCTTCCTCAAGGTTCCTGAAGAGCTTCACCGCAACCTCTTCTCCTGCATCAACAAACTGCACGTTCTCAGCAACCTCAACAAACCCGTCAGCCCTAGACAACGTCGTGATCGCACCCGAAGCCCCCGACTCTACAGGATCAGCCACCAGCCGACCGCGCCTGTTCCTGCGTAACGCAACCATAACAAACGTGCGTCGACCCTTCGCTGGAAACATCTTCATGCCTGCAACCGCCTTCACCTTCGGAGCCCCTGTGGCCCTTCTCCCAGCCATACCGCACACAACCGGGCGCGCCAGCAAATGGAAAACCAACAACGCAGAAGCCGGATGCCCTGGAAGCGAGAAAACAGGCTTCCCGCCAACCACAGCAAACGTGGCAGGCTTCCCTGGCTTAATCGCCACGCCTGAAAAGACCACGCCAGGCCTTCCAAGCGAATCCGCCACCTGAGGCACCAAATCCTTAGGTCCAACTGAAACGCCGCCCGAAGTGATAACCACGTCCGCGGAGGCCAAAGCCGAGCGCAAAGCCTTCTCAAGCTCAGCCCTATCGTCCGCAACGATGCCAAAATAGATAGGTTTGCCGCCGCTTTCGATGACTGCAACGCTGAGGCTGTAAGCGTTTATGTCGTAGATTCTGCCCGGGGGAAGCTTCTTGCCCGGTTCGGTGACTTCGCCACCAGTGGACAGGACAGCCACTCGCGGGATTAAGTAGACTTTGACCTTTGCGAGGCCTACTGCGGCTAGGACGCCGATCTCTCTTGAACCAACCGCCACGCCAGCTTTCAGCACGGTTTGGCCTTTCCTGATGTCCGAACCAGCCTTCATGATGTTTTCGTCTCTTGCCACCGCACTGAACACTCTCAGGCTACTGCCTTTCCGTCCCGTATCCTCTGCCATGACCACCGCGTCAGCGTCCTCAGGAACAGGCGCCCCAGTAACGATCTCAGCCGCTCTGCCCTTCGCCACCTTCACGTTTGGCAGTTCGCCAATACTTACCGTCCCACAGACTTTCAGCGTCACAGGTTTGTTTTCCTCAGCGCCAAAAGTGTCCTCAGACTTTACCGCAAACCCGTCAACGGTAGAACGGCTGAAAGGAGGAATGTCCAAACCAGAAGTCACGTCTTCTGCTAGAACACGGCTGCGCGCCTCCAAGAGCGGGATCTCCTCGATGCCCAGTGGTTTTGGGTTGAAGTGTTTTCTGATGGCCTCCTTTGCCTCGTCGAAGGTCAACAGTTTTCTAAACATTTCATTCAGTCTCCACGACGCTACCGAACATGTTCACCGAAATCATCTCATCCTTCTCCAAGCCCTCACGGTTTTCCGCCACAACAACATAGCCATTAGCTTCGGTCATGGTCGAAATCGCGCCTGAACCCTTAGCGCTTACAGGTCTAGCAAATAGTTCGCCGTCTTTTTTGTAGACACAGACGCGCACGAACGTTTTCCTGCCCAGCGCCACGGTTGTCCTCTTCGTCAGCTTCGCCTTCACAGCAGGTCTCAGCTCCAATGCACTCAGTCCCATCAGTCTACAAATCAAAGGCCTAGCGAACGCCTCAAAACCCATGATCGCTGCCACCGGATTTCCCGAAAGAACCAGCACAGGCTTCCCATCAACCACCGCGAGCGCCGTAGGCATTCCCGGTCGCATCGCCACGCCGTGCACGATCACGCCTGGCTTCCCAACTCTGTCAACAGCTTCAGGAACAAGGTCACCCATACCCACGCTCGTGCCGCCCGTAGTAACCACTGCATCTGTCTTCGATAGACTCGCTCTTAGCTTCCCAGCAATCTCATCAATGTCATCCCTCGCCACACCTAAATCCAAAGGCTCAGCGCCCAACTCGAGACACATCGACGAAATCATAAGCCTGTTAGTGTCAAAAACCTGGTTAGGCCGTAGTCTGCTACCGACCTCCGCGAGCTCGTTTCCCGTGGCCAAAACACCGACAGCAGGTCTTTTGAAAACCTTGGCTTCTGTCTCTCCCAGCGCTGCAGCCAATGCCAGACTGTAGGGTCCAAGGCGGGTTCCAGCCTTCAAAGCAGTCTTCCCCTTAGACACGTCCTCGCCTTTCTTCGAAACATTCTCCCCCGGCGTCACGGCAACCCAAACCTCAGCCTCACCATCAACGCGCTTGGTGTTCTCGAGCATTATGACTGCGTCTGCGCCCTTGGGTATCGGGTTCCCCGTCCAAACCTGTTTGGCTTGTTTGCTGCCTACACGGTTGCCATCAGTCAACGTGAGCGTCTTGGGTTTGAACTGTGAGGCGCCTACCGTGTCTTCCGCCCTGACAGTGTAGCCGTCAACCGCGGACTTGTTGAACCGTGGCAAATCTTCACCAGCTATTACATCCTCTGCTAGTACGCGGTTCAAAGCGGATGACAAAGCCACCCTCTCAGTCTTCAGCTTTCCAGCAGGAACAGTCTTCAGAAACTTCCGAAGCGCCTCATCAACTGACGTCAACTTCTGAAAACCTTTCAATCGAACCAAAACGCGTACCCATAAACAGCATCATGGAAAGGCATAAAAAACTATCGCACCGATTCTTTTGAGCCTTCCAGCCGTCGTCTTAGGATGTCTCGCATCTTTGCAGCGTCAATGTCCAACAGTGGGCTTTCACAAATCAACACGGGTCTCAGTCTGAACTCGATGATGATCTCCGCAAGCATCTCGAAACTAGGTCCATAGCCGGCCTCATCCAAAACGTGGTGACGCCGCTCACCTTTCTCTGAGTACTCGATCTTCGTGAAGTGGCAATGCATGTTCTGCACGGCTTCAGTGCCGAGGCGGTTCTCGACCTGCTCAACTACCTTGCGGAAGTCTTCAGCCTTCCTGAAGCGTCCTCTGTTCCGTGCGTGCAAGTGCGACCAGTCAATCACAAGTTGCGTCTGCTCAACTTCCTCGCAGAAACCCAAAACATCCTCTAGGCTTCCTACCTGCGAAGGCTTGCCCATCGTCTCCGCACCAAGCCTTACACTTGTTATTCCAAGACCTTTCAACGTGACCACAACGTCCTTCATGGCCGCAACAATGTTTCTGAACGCTTCCGAAGGAGGCTTTCGCCCGTAAAACCCAGGATGGAAAACAACGGTATGAGCCTTCATCCAGTTTGCACCAATAGCGCAGGCCACCAGACGCTTCTTGCTCGCCTCCACAACCTGCTTTTCGCCATTAAGGTTGATGAAGTATGACCCGTGAAGGCTGAGCCAAACGTCGTTTTCTTGAGCCTTCAAACCCAGCTTCTCAGCCTCTTCTCGCCTTATCTGAGGTGCGCCGCCCCAGTAGATGGCCTCGTACTCAAGCGCGTCAAGCCCCTCTTCACGCAACAACCCCGGAACATCTTCCAAAGAAGCACGAATCAACCTAAACGTTGGAGGAACCCCAGCCGGACCAAACCTGGGGCGATCAGCCATCAAAACCACTTGATCTACGAATCACTTCTTAACGTAGCGGTAGCTTTTCTGCAAGAACTCCACATAGAACAAAGCTATCAAGGCTGAAATCCACGCAGCAGCATTCTGGAAAACCAAGAACTTGCCAGCGCCATCCAGCGTGGACAGCGGCTTGATCGTGTTTCCAAGGCCTATTACGAAATCTCTGAAGCCCGGCGCCATGTACAAGAATGCGCCATTAATAGCTGACAAGGCTGCGCCCACGGGCGCCAATGCCTCGCTTGTGCCTCTGACGAAGCCAAGCAGTGAAGGATTATTCTGATAGGCGCCGGATACCG
>CAYGYI010000125.1:0-4902 GCA_964354055.1 uncultured Candidatus Bathyarchaeia archaeon
CGGCCTTCAACACCTATCCAAATTGCAAACCAAAACAGGAGCATGGAAAGGCTTCTCATTCTACCATACCTTCCATGCCCTGTCCAGATCAAGCCACTCGTCAGCAAAACAACAACTAGAAAAAGCCCTCCCATCGGCAATCAGAAGACAGAACAAAGACGGCGGCTGGGGCAAGAAAAACAACGAAACCAACACATTCCTCATACTAGACGCTCTGAACAACGCAACAAAACCATAATCATAAACACACCGGCAAAACCAAACCGCTCTAAGCTGGCGAAACGACGCCACGCAACCTCGCAAACAATGAAGGCAAGAGCTTTTAGTCTATTCTCCGCATAACCTAGCTGGGCTGAGAACGGAGAATGGCGCAAAAGCACCTGTTTGACTATCCTGAGAAGGAGAATCCGCCTCCGAAAAAAGAAGAGGCAAAACCGGAAGCGCCACCAATCACAATCGCAGTAGCCGCAAGAGGCGAAAAACGCGTGTTTCCGCCGGTGGCTCCCGAGAACCTTCCACCCTCCTACTTTGTCTCAGCCACCTACGACGGCGAAAAAAGAAAAGCCGTCATCAAACTCTACGAACCCTCATCAGGCCAGATCTTCTTCTGGTACGACAACAAAGGCCACCAACCTTATTGCCTAACGAACCTGTCGCCACTCGAACTTGAAAGACTCCCACGACTAATGCAGCACGCAGGTTTCGACCGCTTCGAAATCGTAGACAAATTTGACCCGCTACTGAACAGAGACGTCAAAATAACAAAGATCATAACGAAAGATCCACTTGCTGTTGGTGGTCGCCCTGCTGGCTGCATCAGGGACATCATCCCCGAAGACTTCCCAAACGTCTCAGACACGCCCATTGCGCCTGAAGAAATCAAAGTCTGGGAATCTAGAATCAAATATTATGAATCCTACATCTACGACGAAAAACTGTCGCCAGGCATGATCTACCAAGTCAAGCAAGGCAACCTCACACAAGCCAGCGTAGACCAAGCCGAGAAAATGGTCACACAGTTGAAGGCCATCTTCAAAGACGAAACAGACGAAGAAATGCAGTTCATCGAAGAATGGGCCAGACTTCTCGAGTACCCTGCGCCCAAATTCCGTCGCGTGGCCCTCGACATAGAAGTACTTGCGCCTATACCCACACGCGTACCAGACCCACGAGACGCAGCATATCCAATCGTCTGCGTCAGCCTCTACGGTTCAGATGGTGTGCAAAGAGTCCTGCTTCTGAAACGCGAAGGCGTCCGCGAAGGAAACGAGCACCTGCCAGCCGAAGTTGAGACAGAATACTTCGACACAGAAGACAAGCTCATAAGAGAAGTGCTCAACGCGCTCTGGGAGTATCCTTTCGTGCTGACGTTTAACGGCGACGACTTCGACCTGCCCTACATCTTCCATCGAGCGCTGAGGCTCGGAATCAGACACAGCGAAATCCCGATAGAGCTCGGCAAACGCTCCACACTGCTCTCATATGGCGTGCATATCGATCTGTACAAGTTCTTCTTCAACCGTTCCATCCAAATCTACGCCTTCAACAACCGCTACCGAGACGTAACACTCGACGACGTAGGCAAAGCGCTAATCGGAACAGAGAAAATCAAATGGAACAAACCTTTCAGCGAACAAACCTACACGGAACTGGCCAAATATTGCCTTCGAGACGCCGAAATAACCTACAAGCTCACAAGCTTCGAAGACGAACAAACCATGAAACTCATACTGGTTCTCGCGCGAATCAGCTGCATGCCCATGGACGACGTAAGTCGCCAAGGCGTTTCGCGTTGGATAAGAAATTTCATGCAACGTGCACACCGTGAAAGAAACATGCTGATTCCTGAGCCACGCGACATTCTCGCAGTCAAGGGCAAGACCTCCACGAAGGCCATCATAAAGGGCAAGAAGTACAAAGGCGCCATCGTCGTCGAGCCGACCCCTGGCGTGCACTTCAACGTGGCCGTCATGGACTTCCCAAGCCTGTACCCCTCCATAATCAAAGTCTGGAACCTAGGCTACCAATCCATCCTATGCCAGCACCCCGAATGCCGAACCAACCTAGTCCCAGGTACCACAAGCTGGGTGTGCACCAAAAAACGCGCCCTCGAAAGCCTCCTCATCGGTTCACTAAGAGACCTGCGGGTGCAATGGTACAAGACTAAGGCGAAAGACAAGACGTTGCCCCCTGACCTGCGAAGCTGGTACAACGTGGCCCAAGGGGCATTGAAAGTCATCTTGAACGCCAGCTACGGCGTGTTTGGAGCCGAAACCTTTGACCTCTATTGCCCTCCCGTGGCCGAAGCTACTGCGGCCATTGGCAGGCACTCGATCACCCAAATCCTCAACAAGGCCAAAGCCCTTGGAATCCAAGTCCTCTACGGCGACACCGACAGCCTCTTCCTCAAAAACCCCTCCAAACAGCAAACTGACGAACTCGTCCAATACACCGAACATGAACTCAAAATGGGCCTAGACGTCGACAAGGTCTACAAGTACGCAGTCTTCAGCTCACGCAAGAAGAACTACCTAGGCGTTTTAGAGGATGGAACGGTTGACGTTAAGGGTTTGACAGGCAAGAAACGCCACATACCCGTATTCATCAAGAAAGCCTTCGACAGAATGAAGCAACGCCTCGCCACCGTCAAAAACCCAGCAGAGTTCGAAAACGCCAAAAAAGACATCGCCCAAATCGCCCGCGACTGCTACATGCAACTCAAACGCCGCGAATGGGAAAACATGAGCGACCTAGCCTTCAATGTGGTTCTCGGCGAGGATCTGGACAGCTACAGGAAAACCACGCCACAGCATGTCAGAGCAGGCAGAATGCTCAAAGACAACGGACGAGAACTCAGAGCGGGCGACCTCATAAGCTTCGTCAAAGTCACCAAACCCCCCCATGTCAAACCTGCCGAACTCGCCGCCAAAAGCGAAGTCGACGTAGACAAATACATAGCCTACCTTCAATCCACATTCGACCAAGTCCTAGACGCACTGGGCCTAGATTTCGAAGAAATCATAGGCCTGACGAAACTTGAACGTTTCATGTAAGCACGCTCAAACAAAGCTTAAGTGTCTACAGAGTCGAAAAATATCTAGGTGACATGATTGAGCGAGGGCACAAAAAGTCTAGTTGGTTATTGCGGTCTATACTGTGGCGCCTGTGGCATTTACCAAGGAAGAATAAGGCAAGCCGTTGAAAACCTCAACAAGGTCATACGCGCCTACGGATTCGACAAAGTAGCGCCAGAACTGGCAAAGTGGGAACCAGCGCTGAAGCACTATAAGGAATTCGAGCAAGTCATGGAAGGGCTAATCAATCTTTTCGGCGGATGTCCAGGCTGCGTGGGCGAAGGTGGCAACCCTACGTGCGAGATCCGCATTTGCTGTAAACAAAAAGGATACTCCATTTGCGTGGAATGCGTCGACATGGATTCATGTAAGAAGCTGAGCAAAGGCGATTGGACATTGAAAGCGTTGAGACGAATCAAGGCCATGGGCACTGAGAACTGGATCAAAGAAATGGAGAAAAAAGTGAACGCCGGCTTCTGTTATCTCGACGAGAAAAGGGAAGAGATCACCAAAGCCTAGCCTTCTCTTACGGTTTTCAACCCATGTGACTTCAACGGCTCCAACACGCTTTTTCGGCTGAGTATGGCAAGAATCAGATAGCCTATTCCTGCCACTGCAATGAGGCTGCTGACGGTTACGCTGCTGATCATGCCGAACCATATTGGCATTGCAACAAAGGCATCTGGTGGCGGAAAGAACAGCCAAAGGTATCCTCCCACGATAAGCCCGATGGGCAATGCGCCAACGACGCACGCCACGAGTCGGCGTTTCCTCAACAGGAACACAAGCGTAGCGGCAATTAGGTTTGCAATAGGTCCAAATGCAACATCCTGCCAGCCAATGAAGTAGAACATGTTTGTAACGAAGCATCCCAATGTCACACCGCCGACCACAGGCCAACCCAGCAAGGCAGCCAACGCAATCAAGCAGTCAGCCACACGTAACTGAACAGGCCCATAAACCGTCGGATTCCCAACAGTTACCATCTGAACTACATTGATGACGACGTACAAAGCCGCAAAAACGGCCGCCAAAGCCACATCTCTACTGTCAAATCTCACGTTTCTTCACCTCCAACTCCCGGGGTTTGTTGATGGCGGAACGGGTGGAGGCCCACTCACCCGCCAAACAGATCTAGGAATACAATGTTGGACTATTAAGCGTTGCTTCGAAGCTACTTGTGCGGGGCGGCGACCTGCGCTTTCTCTTCCGGCTGAGTAGCAGCCTCAACGGTTACTCCGTCGTCAGCTACAGGTTCCGCGCCCATTTCGACGCTTACACCTCCAGGTGGTGCTGTCTGCTGGTCGGAATGCAGAAGATCGTTCGGGGGTGGTGGAGTGCCCAAGACCGTTGACATGAGGTACATGGCTGTGAACGCTGACTGGTAAATGCGTTGAAAAAGGATTGGCGTCTTGGTTTCAGGGTCAACTTCAAGCATTTTCTGTATGTCAGCATCCTTGCCTAAGAGAGCAACAACGCCTTCAACCTGAAACTTGACGACGCTTGGTTTTGTGGACAGGAACAGAGCAAAGCCGACGACGCTCATCTGGCTCTTGCGTTCTCTTTCCTCCAGTTTTGCCTTCACGTCGAACGTTACAGTTCCAACCATGCCCTTGAACTCCACCTTGTTACCTACGAGGCTGGTGATTTCTACTTTGACTGAAACGTTCGGAACGAAGGATGACGGACAGATGGTTGATTCCCCACATTAACCAAGCACAAGATCAGCTAGGACTCTGACCTCCGTAACGTAAGCCTCGACACAAACCGATTTTTGCCTTTTGTGTGTAGCGCCATGCTACACACAGAACGTGGCGCCGCAGAAGCC
>CAYGYI010000126.1:0-4846 GCA_964354055.1 uncultured Candidatus Bathyarchaeia archaeon
AGGTCAAGAAGAAGCTGTGGTACTGCAAGCAGTGCGGCTACGTCGTGTTCCGTGAAGACCCGCCTTACATATGTCCCATATGCAAGGCCAAACGCGAAATGTTCGCCGAAATAGCGCTTGGCACCTACGCGAGCGGATAGGCCCTGTTCGCGCCTATCTTGTCACTTTTACTTCAATGATCTTCCAGTCTTTCTTTATGCCGCGTAGCGAGTTCACCGCGCCGGCCACGGTGCCGCTCAAGATCTTCGTCACAAACTCGTTCAAGTCAACTTCTTCGCCATCAACTAGAAGCTTTGCATCCAACCATCATCACCCCAAACCTACTTTGCCGTCTGAAAAGTAAAAGCTTTCTGCAAACCTTTTAGGTGCAGACAAACCAAAGAAAGCAGCATGGCGCCTAAGAAAACCGAAAAGCCTCAAGAAGCACCTGTAGACGCCAAAGCCAAAATCCGCAAAATCATCTCACTTCTCGAAAAACAGTTTCCAAACGCCAAAATCGCCCTCCACCATTCCAACCCTCTTGAACTGCTCGTAGCCACCATACTCTCAGCTCAATGCACCGACGAAAGAGTAAACATCGTCACCAAAACCCTGTTCCAAAAGTACACTAGCGCCGAAGATTACGCTGACGCGGATTTGAAGGAGTTGGAAAGCGACATACGCTCCACAGGCTTCTACCACAACAAGGCCAAAAACATCAAACAATGCTGCAAACTGCTCGTAGAGAAACATCACTCACAAGTGCCTAGAACCATGGAAGAGTTGCTGGAACTGCCAGGCGTGGCACGGAAAACTGCTAACATCGTGCTTCAGAACGCCTTCAGCATAGTCGAGGGCATCGCCGTAGACACCCACGTGCGCCGCGTCTCAAAAAGGCTTGGACTAACCGAGAACGAGGACCCTGACAAGATCGAACAGGACCTCATGAAAATCGTGCCAAAAGACAAGTGGGCAAGAATAACCGACCTGCTCATCTTCCTCGGCAGACACGTCTGCGGCGCAAAGAAACCAAAATGTGAAGTCTGCGTGCTGAACAGGCTCTGTCCTTCAGCCTTCACGTTCGCCACGAAAAGTGGAAGCAAGAAATCATAACCGATTTAAGCTATCATAACTGAAGTGGTCATTCATGGACAGAAAAATCAAGGTCCTGGGTTTTGCAGGCAGCCTCCGAAAAGGCTCCTACAACAAGGCACTCTTGAAGGCCGCGCTGGAACTACTGCCAGAGAATGTGGTGCTCGAGATCGTTGATCTTGAAGGAATTCCATCCTTCAACCAAGATCTTGAGAACGAACCGCCTGCGAAGGTCAGGGAGTTCAAGCAGAAAATCAGAGAGGCAGACGCGTTGCTAATCGCGACGCCTGAATACAACTACTCGGTGCCTGGCGTTTTGAAAAACGCAATAGACTGGGGTTCAAGGCCTTACGGCGATAACGTGTTCGAGGAAAAGCCGGTTGCGATTATGAGCGCCTCGGATGGCATGCTTGGAGGCGCACGCGCCCAATACCACCTTCGGCAGACGCTGGTTGCGCTGAACATGCACCCGCTCAATAGACCTGAAGCACTTGTGGCCTCCGCAGACGAAAAAATCGACGAAAACGGCAGACTAACAGATGAAAAGACCCGGAAGAAGATAAGATCTCTGCTTGTGAAGCTGGCCGAGTGGACGAACAGGCTTAACAGATGAGTAGCCAACAGGCCCCAGACGGCCTTGCATAAAGGCTATTAGCCCGCACCTCTTTATTCACCGCGCGTACTGGTGAACCACCAGATTGTCATTTGAGATACAGGAACTACCTGACATAATCAGAGTGATTGTGCTTCTGAACCTCAGCAGAGGAAATGCGTCGCGAAAATCTGCGTTGAAGGACAAGATTGACAAGGTATGCACAGGCTACGCGTGCGTCGAAATGAGCGACTTTGACAAGACTCTGGCGGAGATGTCAGCCGAGGGGTTGATAAGAGCGCATGAGGAGTCGATCCAGCTTACGGAGCAGGGCGCCAAGCTGGGCAGAGATTGGCAGAGCTTGCTACTGAAGAAGGAGCCGATTCTCGAAGTAGTCGCTGGACTTGTGGACGGCTCGATCACAGGCCTTGTGGTTGTTCTCTCTGCGACGATCGCGGGATTGCCCCTCAGGTCAGCGACCTTCGCCGCCTTCCTGTCACTTGCCGCCGTGGCCATAACCAACTTCTCAAGCTTCCTGCTGGGCGGCATCACCGAAGACATAGCGGACATGATAACTCTACAGAACCTGATGAACTACAGCCTCAGCGACATCCCAGACAAAAAAGAAAGAGACAAATCACTGAGACTCGTGAAGCAGCTGTTCACGGTCCTGCACAAGCAGATAAGCCGATCGAACCTGTACGCCGCACTCATATGCGGCACAACCACATTCGTGGCAGGCATAATACCCATAATGGCCTACTTGCTGATGCCAAAACCGTTCGACACAATCCTATCGCTCAGCATAGTGGCAACCGTGGTAGGCGTCTTCCTTGTTCGCTACCGCTCCAGAAGAACGAAGGTCCACTGGAAGATCACTCTGCTTGAAACGGCAGTAATCGTAGCCATCGCCGCCGTGGCATCACTGATAGTCGGAGGCATCGCGTAACCGAACCCGACGACCCTCTGTATCTACAGGATCAGAAATCGCCGCCGAAGAGACGCTTGTGCTCTTTCATGATGCAGTGATCCATGATCACCGTCAGACCTGCAGCTTCAGCTTTTTCAGCTACCTGCTCGTTCGTTATGCCCAGCTGCATCCATAACACGAAGGGCGTGCCGTGGAGCCTCTTCATCTGGATGACCTGCTCCACTATCTGCGGAACATCATCAGAAGGCCTAAAGATATCGACGATTTCTACGCTCTTCTGAATGCCAGTAGGCATTTCCAACAGGCTCGTATAGCATTTTTCGCCGAGCACTTCTTGCGCAAGAGGATTAATGGGTAAGATGCGGAATCCCTGGGCCTTGAGGTATTCTGCCACGCTGTAGCTAGTCTTTGACGGATCGCGCGACAAGCCGACAACGGCAACGACCCGATATTTCGCCAAGATCTCTTTGATTGTGTTTTCGCTCAAGTGAGCAGCCTCCACTCAGCGCAATCAAGGGCGGTTTTCGCTGTCAAGGTTTCACACCACATAGGATGGCTTGAACTGGGTGCTCTGGACAAGGCACGTTCTATACCTGCCCAGCATGTCGTTCAGAGCCTTTTCCAGATCTTCCTTAGACATCATTCCAATCGTCTGCCCAGTTGGCCTCCCGCTGCAGAAAAACATCAAGGTGGGCGTGCTCATAACGCCATAGTTGCCTGCTATTTCCCCATTCGAAGGGTCTTCCAGCATGTTCAGCTTGACGAACTTGACTTTGCCGCGGTATTCCTCAGCCACTTCGTTGACTATGGGCGTGAATCTGAGGCACCATGGCACTGGGTATGCCAGAAGTAAACCACAGTCAACATGCTGGACTTCGCGACCTCGCGATCCCAGTTGGCGATGTTTACATCTGTCGCGGATTCCATACTCATCAGGAAATACTTGAAGACAAGCGGTATTAAGTGTTTTCAGCGAAGGTTTCTGGCCTTCTCGTAGGCGTAGGCTATACTCTGGCTAGTCACAACGCCCACAACCTTTGCAGGCGCCGTCCGATCAACCACAGGCACCACGTCAATCTTCTCATTCGTCATGACCTTGTAGGCGTCAAGAATTGAAGCGTCCGAAAAAACCGAAACCTGCTTCATAGGCAGCTGCTGCGCCTGCGTCACACCACGCTGTTCAGGTCTCACCTTCATAATCTCGCCCCAAGTCACAAGCCCCTGCAAGTTACCATCTCTCTCAATCAAAACATCATGAGATCGAGCTTTGAACATTATTTCCATCGCGTCAGTAAGCCAAGTCTCGGGCGAGGCAACAGCCGCCTGAGGCAACATGACATCTTTGACCCTGACGCGTGCGAGAGTAGTTGACACTATCGTCGATTCCGCCTCCTCAGTTGCGCCAATGTAAATGAACATCCCTATTATGACCATCCACAGATTGTAGAAGACGCCGTAAACCGAGATGAACACGCCCAGCAGTTTCCCGATAAAAGCGGCATACTTGGTAGCATCTGCGAATTTCAGTCGCTCAGCCAGAAATGCCCTCAGAACTCGACCGCCATCCATGGGGAACGCGGGAACAAGGTTGAAGGCGCCGAGCACGATGTTGATCTGCGCAAGATTGAACAAAAAGTTCTCGGAGCTAATAACCAAAGGAACAGCAGGCGACCCAATCGTTATCACTTGCCCCAGACCGAGCAGCATCAGCCCGATGGCGAAGCTGGCAAGAGGCCCAGCCACAGCCATCCTCCACTCCACACTCGGCTTCTCAGGAAGCTCTTCAATCTCCGAAACTCCGCCAATAGGATACAGCACAATCTTACGCACCTTAATCCCATAGTGTCTCGCCACAAGCGAATGCGACAACTCGTGAAGAGTCACAAACACGAAGAGAAGTACAGTGATGACAAAGAGGTAAAGTTGCGGAAACGAAAACACAAACTCAAAAGCTATCAACAGCACGAATGTTATGTGAAGCTCAATCGGGATGCCCCAAGCTGAACCTATCTTAAACGAGTACTTCATGATTCAACGTAAGGAGACATCCGCCTTTTTAGATTTTCGCCAAAATTCAGACACAGGCATTTGTTGCCTTCGCTATTTCCTTCTGATCCGCTGGACAAAGTAGGCCACGATAATTGCGATGCCCGCAGCCGCCATGGCCACAGAAACCGCAACAACCAACGAGTTTTCCGTTTCCATAATGAACGCAACTGAAATGGCTACAACGAACACGCCGATGTATAAAC
>CAYGYI010000127.1:0-4755 GCA_964354055.1 uncultured Candidatus Bathyarchaeia archaeon
AAAGACAGTGAGGGGAAGCCTTTGCCTTCGGGGATCGGCCATTTCTTTGGAGCTATGCGCATAGACGCATTTAGACCTAAAGAGGAGTTTAAGCGGGATATGGATGATTTGATTCGGCGTTTGAAGGATGCTCCGAAGGCTGAGGGAGCTGAACGCATTTACGTTCACGGCGAGAAGGAGTTCGAAGAGGCAGAGCGGCTGGCAAGAGATGGAATACCATTGAACGCAAAGGTGGCTGATGAGCTGCGGGCCATCGCGAAGCAACTTGGACTGGCAAAGCCTTTCTAACGCGGTTTGACTCCGACGAATATGCCTCGATCTCTGAGCAATCCGTTCTTCAGGAATTTCGCCTTGAGTCCTGTTTCTTTCATGATTGGTAGCGTTTCATCAGTTTCAAACAGGCCTAGTTCGTGTCCGTCTACGAAGTGCTTGACGGGTTTGTCTTGTTCGGCGATGAGATAGTGCATGTCGATGATGGAAAGGTTTCCTTCGGCCCGGTGAACATATTCAACAGGAATTGTCTCTCTATGAAGTGCTTCTTTCAACTCGAAAGGATCCAAAACACCAGCCAACTGTGAAGCTCTGAGATGTCGTTGAGTGTGGTTCATCATTCCGAGCCTTTTCATTATCCGCCATGCTCGCGCTCGCGGCGATCAGACGGACTTTTGTCTGTTGAGCTTCTACCGTTGGTTTTGAATGTGCCATGCTTGAAGAAAAAGCTATAGCAAACGCCACAGTACTTGCAGATGTTGATAACACTTATGAAAAAGGGCATGATCTTTGACATCAAGAAGTATGCTATTCACGATGGGCCGGGAATCCGTACGACGGTGTTTTTCAAAGGATGCCCTTTGCACTGCTGGTGGTGTCACAACCCGGAGGGCCAAGACTCGAAGCCTGAGCTAGTCTACAGAAGCAGCAGATGCATAGGTTGTGGCGAATGCACAAAGAACTGTCCACGACAAGCAATATCTCTACGGACCAAGCACATATCCATAAACAGAAAGAACTGTGTCACATGTGGCAATTGCTCGCAAGCATGTCCATCTGACGTTCTTTCAATCGCCGGAAGACGGACGAGCATGAAGGAGATTCTGGAGGAAATAGAGAAGGACAGGATTTTCTACGACGAATCAGAGGGAGGAGTCACGTTTTCAGGAGGAGAACCGCTTTCGCAACCTGACTTCCTGAACGCTCTTCTAGCCGAATGCAAGGAGAGAGGCATCCACACAACTGTGGACACCTGCGGATCTGCACCATACGAGGTCATCGACAGAATGCGCGACAAAGTGGACCTCTTCTTGTATGACATCAAAACAATGAACGCCAAAAAGCATAAGATGTACACTGGCGCCTCGAATGAAGAAATTCTCAAGAACCTCAGGAGACTTGCAAAGGACAGCAGCATCGTAATCAGCTTTCCAGTCATTCCCGGAATAAACGATGACGACAAGAACGTGGCGGAGACAGCCAAGTTCATAAGCTCTCTGCCCAACATAAAACAGGTTAGCCTCCTTCCTTACCACCGAGCAGGAATCGAAAAATACAGGAACCTAGGCAAGCCTTACAAGCTGAGCAAAATCCAGCCTCCTTCAGACCAGAAGATAGAGGCAATAAAGAAGAAAATGGAAGCATTCGGATTAAAGGTAGGAATAGGAGGAGGATGATGTGCGGGAAAGAATCAGAAAACTGAGAAAGCAAAGCCTAGCCGCCAAACCGTATGTTTCTCCTGAAAGGGCGATCCTCATAACGGAATTCTACGAAAGCAAGACTGCTAACAGAGCGTCTACTCCTGTGAAAAGGGCACTGGCATTCAAACACCTGCTCCAGAACAAGAAGATCTGCATCAACGATGGGGAACTGATCGTTGGCGAAAGGGGTTCAGCGCCAAAAGAGACACCAACATACCCTGAAATATGTTGCCACACCCTCGCAGACCTCGACATCCTCAACTCCAGAAAGAAAATCTCCTACGCCGTAAGCGAGGCCACGAAGAAAACATACAAGAAGCGAATTATTCCCTTTTGGAAAGGCAAGTCAATAAGAGACATCATATTCCACCAAATGCCTAGCGAATGGAAAACAGCCTACAAATCAGGCGTGTTCACCGAGTTCCTAGAACAAAGAGCCCCGGGACACACTGTTCTAGACGACAAGATCTACAGGAAAGGCCTAGTCGACTTCAAAGAAGACATAGCCAAAAGCATGCAAAACCTCGACTCCAAAAAAGATGCGGATACACTGAAGAAGATGGAAGAACTCAAGGCGATGGATATCGCCGCCGACGCACTGATCCTCTACGCCAAGCGACATGCCGACCTAGCCAGAAAGCTGGCAAAGAAGGAAAGAAACGCCAAACGCCGAAAAGAGCTGGAAAAGATAGCAAGTGTGTGCACGCACGTTCCGGCCCATGCGCCTAGAGACTTCTGGGAAGCTCTACAGTGCTATTGGTTCATCCATCTTGGAGTCATAACAGAACTTAATCCGTGGGACGCCTTCAACCCGGGCAGACTCGACCAGCACCTCTACCCCTTCTATGAGAAAGACCTCAAAGACGGAGTCTTGACGAAAGAGAAGGCAAGAGAGCTTCTTCAAACGTTCTGGATAAAGTTCAACAATCAGCCTGCACCGCCCAAAGTGGGAGTCACTGCAGAAGAAAGCTGCACATACACAGACTTCGCCCTAATAAACACGGGCGGAGTCAAAGCTGACGGATCAGATGCAGTGAATGAGCTTTCGTACTTGATTCTTGACGTTGTAGAGGAAATGAGACTTACACAGCCCAGTTCCATGGTCCAAATCAGCAAGAAAACACCAGACAGATTCCTGAAAAGAGCAGTAGAAATCATAAAAACGGGCTTTGGACAGCCATCAGTATTCAACACAGACGAAATAATCCAGGAATTGCTGAGGCAAGGAAAGCGCATTGAGGACGCTAGAAACGGAGGAGCAAGCGGATGCGTAGAAACAGGGGCCTTCGGCAAAGAATGCTACATTCTCACAGGATACTTCAACATACCCAAAATTCTAGAAATAACCCTGAACAACGGCCTAGACCCAAGAACAGGAAAGAGAATCGGGCTGGCCACGGGAGATCCTGCCGAGTTTAATTCTTTCGACGAGCTGTTTGAAGCCTTCAAGAAACAACTCAGCCACTTCGTCGACATAAAAATCAAGGGAAACACCATCATAGAAGGACTCTATGCTGAATATCTGCCAACACCGTTTCTGTCCCTTCTCATTGACGATTGCATTGCCAAAGGCAAAGACTACAACGAAGGCGGAGCACGGTACAACACCAGCTACATTCAGGGCGTCGGGCTTGGAACAGCAACCGACTCCCTAACAGCCATAAAATACAACGTCTTCGACAAGAAACAGGTCTTTATGAAGGAACTGCTTCGCGCATTAAAAACAGACTACAAGAGCCATGAGAATCTTCGCCAGAGACTTCTGAACAAGACTCCAAAATACGGAAACGACGACGAATATGCTGATCAAATCATGAAAGCCATTTTTGACGCATATTTCAGCTTAATCGACGGAAGACCCAACGCAAAAGGAGGACACTACCGGATCAACTTGCTGCCGACAACTGTCCATATCTACTTCGGAAAAGCGGTTGGAGCCACACCTGACGGGAGAAGAGCAGGCGAGCCTCTCTCCGAAGGAGTGTCACCCGTACAGGGAGCAGATCGCAAAGGACCCACTGCAGTGATAAAATCCGCTGCCAAAATCGACCACGTCAAAACCGGCGGAACCCTCCTCAACCAGAAATTTACACCCCAACTCCTTGCTGACGAAACAGGATTAAACAAGTTCGCTCAGCTAATACGTGCCTATTTCAAGCTGGACGGCCACCACATTCAATTCAATGTAGTGAACTCGGATATGCTACGCGATGCCCAAAAACATCCAGAAAAATACAGAGACCTCATAGTGAGAGTCGCAGGATACAGCGACTATTTCGTCGACCTAGGCGCGGAATTGCAGAACGAAATAATAAAGAGGACAGAACAGAAAAGCTTCTAAACAGTGATTGGCCAATGAGCATTGAACTTCCTGAAGCTCAGATTCTCGCAAAACAGATGAGCAAAGAACTCTTGGGAAAGCAAATCAAGCCATTTCACTTGCTGAACTATCAGAAACTGCAAAGAATAGGCTTCGTAAACAAGAACATAGAAGCTTTCGACCGACTCGTCAACAAAAAGATTGAATCGATCACGTCTAGAGGCAACGTCGTCCATGTCAAGCTTGACTTCGGCATGAATCTGATTCTTGCGTCCTCGCCGTAGGCACGTTAATCAAAACGAGCAAGGACAGACAACCACAACTCAGAGAGAAATGGACCGCCGAGATCAGAAACAAATGTCCACACTGCGTCATAGACATCTAAACATCGTGGCCGATATGCGAGCGACGCAGGCAATGGTGGACAATCTGATCATAATCTAAAACGATTGATGCCCTGCTACTTCGCATCCTTCTACGCTGTCAGCGGATAGACCTGTTTTGCGGTGTACTCTAGGTATTTTTCTTTCTCTGTTTCTGGCAAGCTGAATACTGTGACTGAGGCGTCTCGCGTTATGCCCACGACGTAGCCGTACTCTTTGCTTCGTGCCACGACGTACCAAAGGTCGCCGTGCTTGCCATAATCCTCAAACAGCGACGTGTTCACCAAGTCAGGTCCGTAAAGCGAAAGCTTGTTCACGTTCGGAATGTCCACGTTATCGAAGAAGGTTATCTTCGTGTCCT
>CAYGYI010000128.1:0-4733 GCA_964354055.1 uncultured Candidatus Bathyarchaeia archaeon
ATCAAAGATGATAAAGAGCCTCTTCCTCTTGATCTCACATGATCTGAGCATCAACCGACTATGGAATACTTTCAGGTTTTTTGTTGCAGCAGGGACTGAAGTCTTAACGTAAAAGCTGACAAGAATCTAGCAAGTAACCCTGGCGCGCGCTCTCTTTTTCACTTCACAAACATCCCAGCGTGCACTAGTTTTCTCTTTTTGCTGGTTCGTGGACGAGGAACAGAACCATTATGAGTGTTGGGATTGTGGTTGCGATGGCTATTAGGAAGGGCAACTGTGGAAAGACGCTCACGTAGAGGTAATTGCCCAGCAACATGCCTATGCCCATCGCTATGTAGCCTGTGAAGTTTGTGAAGCCGTTGATCTTGCCACGGTTCTCAGCGGCCACTAAGTCGGTTGAAAGAGCCATCAGCGAAGCGCTGAACAACAGGTTGCCGATGCCATACAGGATCATCGCGATCATGACGGTGAAGAGGTTCCCCGTTGTGAAGATGGCCATGCCTGCAGCAAAAACAAACAACCCAGTATCAGCGGCGTCTTTCTGCCGAACTTGTCAACCACCTTACCGATAGGAACCGAAGCCACAACCATAGTCAACAAGAGTGGAATGAAAACGAGCCACCACTGCTCCTTCGGGATGCCGAGAACCTCAACAGCGTAAAGCGCATTGATCACATTCGTCAGCGCGCCGCCAAACATGAGAACTATCTGGGAGACGAGCAGCCAGAGCATCGACCGAGGCACGACCTTCCAGACGCTGAAGCTCTCCTTAATTGACTTCGGGTAGGCGGAGAGGAAGTATCTGAAACGGATCGGCTCAGCGTTGGTCACGGTTTCCTTGAGCCTGAGCCTCCAGACGGCAGCAACAAGAAAAAGCGAGGTCACCGTCACATAAATGATCCGCATGCTCCACTCCAAACCAAACTGCAGCAGCAGAAAGCCCGCGATGATCGGTCCAGGCGTGTTGAACGTTCCATGGATAAGCATGATAATCGAAGATCCCATACCTCTGCGTTCCGGAGGAAGCGAATCTTGAACCATCGAAAAGAGCGCAGGCTGATAAATCAAACACAGGCTAGTAACTATCGTGCCCAGCAGGACGAAATGCCATGTCGGTGCAAACGCGTACAACAAATATGAGGAAGCCATCCCGAACGTCATGGTCGTGACGAGCCAGCGCCTCCCGTATTTGTCTGCCAGATATCCGCCAGGAAAGGCCACAGCGGCCATGCTTAGAAAGCCAGCAAGCCCTATGATACCTAAGGCAACGCCTGTGCCTCCCAGCACGTCGTGGACATAGAGCTGAAAGTTCGGGGCAGGCATTTCACCTGCAAGATCCATGATAACCCAGCTTATGACCAGAATCCTGTAGTTACCTGTGATAAACGAGAACTCACGTCTTATCGATTCGACCAGACCCATCTATGTCGCTCCGTCGACCTGTCAACGAAATGAGGTGCATGAAACATGAGTCTCGTTTGATATACTTCCCAGCCCAGTCCCGAAACCTACCGTCAGTACTGCGACTTACTTAAGCCTTAACACCAAGTAGTTCCTTCAAAGGGACTGATGTTGACAAAAACCGATCACTGCCGTATTGCAGATTCAAAACAGCTCACTCCAAGTCAGTCGTTTGAAGAATTGAAATAAGACCTATATGCGCAGCGCGCGCGAGGAAATGGACTTGACCCCGTTTGGGTCTAGGTCCGGTCCGGCCCACCAACAACCATGAACGTTGCTTTTCTGGCTTACATGCTTTGTAGGATGGCGAACTGGTTGCCCTCTGGATCCAAGGCGAGAGCCCACCAACCTATCCCGGGGACCTCCATCTTTGGAACCAAGACCTTGCCACCCAAAGTTTCAATCTTTTTGGCATATTCATCCACTGACTCGACAGCAATGTAGTTGACAGGCTTGTGTTCTGGGTTTTGCCTCTTCATCATTCCACCGTTAACGCCCGCTCGTACTGCCATCCCTTTCTCATCAACTGGCACCGTCTCGATGCCCCAGTATTCCATCGGACCCGGCATCTTTTCTATCTTCCACCCGAAAAGTTTACCATAGAACTTTTTGAGCTTCTCAACATCGTCTGCAGGAATCTCAAAATGAACAATCGTATGATCCATATCCTCACCAGCAGTACTTTCTCCGTTACTGCATAAAAAGATTAATGCACTTTCTGTCACTAGCTGCTATCTTTCAAAGTGTCCAGTTTCTTCGAATCCTTCTGCTGCAACAACACCTTTCTACCAAAAGGAATAAAAATGCGTGATCAAACCATCAACGTGCAAAGCGAGGGCAAAACCATGCCATCAGAAATTCATGACGCCGATAAATTCGTCGCTCTAAGCGGAAACGCACAGTACTGCTCAGTGAAAAGATTGAAGAGCTTGGTCAAACTCAAACTGCGTACAGCCAAAATGTTGTACACGCTGAAAATTGAGCCTCCGAAGGCTGAAGGAATCATCAAGAAACTTCAATGCGAAATCCGCGAAATATAGGCACATTTTGAACAAAGCATTTTTTTGTCACCCGACTGCCAACAGAGAGCTGCCATCCATCAAGTTAACAGAACCAGATTTTCCATTCAGGAGCTATACCGCTCAGACGCCCTGAACGGCATAGATCCTCAAGTGAGATAGCCATGTACCTGAACAAAAAAGGAAGCTGTGCGGGATTAAGCGCCGATATCCCTATACCTAGTCGAAGTTACCTCATCCTGAACGCAATTAAGTGACTGAATTATTGTCTCAAGCTACATTTGGCAGAAGCAGAGAAGCAGATGCTCTTTTTGGAAGCTAAAAAAAAGAGGAAAAGGTGCGGAAGAGATTATGGATCACTTTTGCCATAGTTCGTTGTGCAGATAACAATGTCAAATATGTTTATGGCACCATCGCAGTTTAGGTCTGCAGGGTCCCAGCATCGTGGTCCAGTATTTCCATATTTGCCAGTTATTTTTACTACATCAAGTATGCCAGTTTTGTTGTCGCGGTCTATGTCTCCTTGAAGCCAAACTGTAATTGTGCAATTTCTGACGTTGTCAAGCAAGTTGACCTCTCCAAGCAAAGGAGTGATCCATGCATACACTACATAGAAACCTTTTGTCACATTCTTGATATCCCATGTGAATGACAGCATCTTGCTGGAATGGCCATTTAGGTTTGGTTCGGTTTTGCTTTCGATCGTGTAGTTTCCTGTGGCGTTGGAATAGAACAAGGTAAGGGTGACTTTTTCGGACATGTTACCTTCGTTACGGATGGTCACGTTTATTGGCAACTTGCCTGCGGTCTCGTTGCATGGAGACCACATGTTCACTATTGCGGCATCACGGCCTGACGAAACGATGAGAGAATTGTGTGTCGTCGAATTGCGGTTGTCATCATCAGTCACTGTCAGCGTCACATTGTAGGTTCCTGGACTGCTATAGGGGTGGATAATGATGGGAGAACTGTTCTGCGTTTCATTTCCGTCGCCAAAATTCCAAAGATAGCTACTTAGTGGTCCCGGGCTATCAGGGTCGTAGCTTTTTGATGCGTCGAACGTAACTGGGTTATTTGGAGGAGGATTAGGCGGTGACCACGTAAATGTTGCTACGGGCACTGTTGTGTAGAAGGACCCGTTGCTTATTCCGTGTGGTATGTATGCCTGAGTCGTGTTGATTAGGCTACATAAGGGCATTTGTAGGGTAGTGTTGCCTGGACACATAGACTTGAGGGTTAACACTGCGAGTGTTCCATTTCCGCTGACTCCACCAAGAATACGGCGATTGGCGCTCATCTGGGCGTATCCTCTCCCGCTTGGGAAATACCTCGTGAAGTTGACGTTTCCTGGTGACCCCAGAAAAGGTCCAAGCTGCGCGTCGATACACTCTAGCACTGAAGCTGACCATGTCACGTTGAGGTTAAACTTCCCGAGGTTTTCAACGTTGGAAACAGTTATGTTAATTGTGAAAAGTTCGCCAGGATTGCGTGAGATGGAAGTCGGTTCGATGTTCACAGATACATGTTTGGAAACTGTGATCTGAGACAGTTTGCTTGTATAGTGTCTATCGGAGTCGATGGTTGTTAGATTCACATTCATAGAGCCTGTTCCAATATAAGTGTGGTGGGTTATGCTGGAGGCATTCTCGCTATAGTCGCCATCTCCGAAATGCCATATGTATCTAACAATGCCGTGATTCGTGCTGTTGTAGTTGTCAGGATCATAGCTTGCGGATGCGTTGAAGGTCAAGTCTACGTTGACGCTGCAAGGTTGCGGAGAGACTGAGAAGCTGGCTGTCGGATAGCCAACTGTTACGTTTGTTGGTTTCGTAGTTGAGTTGTACGCTCCGTAGCTGTCAGTGACTGTCAATGTCACGTTGTAAACGTTTATCCCGTGGTAAGTATGGCTTGTGACTTTAGGCAGTTCGAACACGTCTCCATCTCCGAAGTTCCATAGAAAGCGCACGACAGGCGCATAGCCAGGAATTGTATCGGATGCGTCGAAACTCAAGGTCCGGTTGACAAAATATGGTTCTTTGTCTAAGGGGGGTTTGCAGGTAGATGGGTTTGAGACTTTGAAACGAGGTTTCGGAATTTTGTCTACCAAGAGAGTCTTCTGAGTACTGTTGTTTCTGCCTTCTTTGTCACCCAAGGTTAAGGTTACTGTGAAGTTGCTAATCCGCTGGAAAGGGTGCGAGGTTGTCTTTGATGTTAGGTTAAGAGACTCGCCATCACCGAAATTCCAGTTATACC
>CAYGYI010000129.1:0-4722 GCA_964354055.1 uncultured Candidatus Bathyarchaeia archaeon
GGTTGCCTTGAAAAGCGTAACCTCATTCGGATTTGTTCGTCCCTTCTTCTTGCCAGCCACTATCTCGCCCAGTTCAGCGTAAATGCTCTCCCTCTTGATCACGCCCTCATGAACAGACGCAGCAAAGTCACCCACAATCAAAGCCTGATCAATGAAGTCAACCACAATCTTGTCCGTCTTCGTCAACACGCTTGAATCCAATTCACGTTTATCCTTCGTGTCGGCTCCGATGGCTGAAACGTGTACACCAGCCTTGAGCATGTCGCCTTTCAAGAAGGGCTTCGCAGAAGGCGTGCAAGTAACGATTATGTCAGCGCCTTTCACAGCCTCCTCAACCGAAGCAACCGCTTCGATGTTCACGCCCATTTCTTTCGACATGACTTCGACGTAAGTCTTGCGAGCTTCCGGAACTGCATCGAACGCCTTGACTTTCTTGATGTTGCGCACATGCATTAGCCCCATGAGCTGTGAGCGTCCTTGCACGCCGAGACCTATGATGGCGGCGGTTTCTGCGTCTTCCCTCGAAAGGTACTTGATACCAACTGCGCCTGCGGCTCCAGTGCGCAGCATGGTGATGTAGGTCCCGTCCATGATTGCCAAAGGCGTTCCCTGCGTGGGGTCGTTCAGGATGATGCGGCCAATCACAGAAGGCGAACCGTATTTCGAGGGGTTATTCGGGTGCACCGTTACCACTTTGACGCCTGCAGCGTCAAGCGCCTCAACATACGCAGGCATGGCAATGAGGACACCATTGTACTTCTGAAAGTGAAGGTAAATTCTCGTGGGCATCTCTACTCTGCCTTCGCCCATCTCCTTGAATCCGTACTCGACGGCATCAATCGTGGTTTTCATGTCCAAAACCTGCTTAACCTCGTCCTGAGTCAAGTACAATGTCATATCCATCACGAAAAGAGCGTTCAAGCCATGTCGTATTTAAGACTATCCGCAAACGCGCAAGCTAGCTTGACGCCAGGTCAAAGGCTAATATAGCGAAACGTCGAGTACTCCTTCACGGAGTTGCCTAGCTTGAAAAAAGAAGTACCTATCCAAGAAGGACTAAGACAACTGCCCATTAGACCCATTTACCTTGCCTCAGCCGAGCACGAAGGAAAAAGAAGCATCATAACCATCGGTATGTTCGCCTACTTCTCCGGAAAACCAACAATAGTAGGCATAGGCATCGCGCCATCCCGATACACGTTCGACCTAATCCGCAAAAGCAAGGCCTACACCGTCAACGTCGTCGACGAAAAACTCGAAGAAGCAGTGAAAATCTGCGGCGAAAAATCAGGCCGCGACGTAGACAAGTTCAAACTGGCCAACCTCACACCCGCAAGAGGCACAAAAGTGAACGCACCACAGATCGAAGAAAGCCCCGTCAGCATCGAATGCAAAGTCGTGAAAGAAGTCGAGGTTGGCGACCATGTGTGGTTCATGGGCGAAGTGCAGGCTGTTCACGTCCGCGAAGGCTACGACTGGAAGGAAGGCCTGCTGCTCAAGTGGATTGGCGAAGATGGCTACTACTTCAAAGCAGGACCAAAGGCAGGCCAGTATTAGACCGCCACAGAAAGCGCACGTCGACCCTGAGACAGGATTGAATATTCGTCAAAATTGCTGTGTGAGATATTTTGAAGACCATCAACTCTGGCCAGTCATGTGTTTAACGTGAAGAGAACAGCAGTTTGCCACGGGCTTACAGTATAAGCCCTTCTGTCTTCTTACCGCTTATGTAATTTATGTCGATTCTGCCAAAAGCGGTTGTCTTCAATTTCTCAGGCTTCAGCTTCGCTATCATTGCGTCAGCGTTCTTATCAAGTTGCCGTATCATGCATTCAATGGCTTCGCGTTTCTCTTCGAAGCTGTTGAGGAAGGTTACTTTTCCTTGGAATTGGACGGTGGCATAGTTCTGGCTGCATTCGCCTTCAACGTAGCCCCGATCCAGCATGGCTTGTCCCCAGACGGTGTTGTTTGACTTGAGATAGTCGATCTTCTTGCCTTCCGCCGCACAGTGGAAGTATATGCAGTTGCGTTTCTCGTCATAGCCATGCGTCAGCGTCACCAGATATGCTTGGTTGTCCATGCAAAGCGCAATCGTCACGTGTTGGGTAGACTTCAATATTTTCCTAAGAAGGATGGTATCTGTTATCTCCATTTCCTTGCGTCTCAAATGATAAGTCATAGAACATGCTGGACTCACGAAAGGCTATAAGCCTTTGGCACCCTTCATGACCTACTTCGAACTATGATCTGCGCACAAGAAGGCTCGCATATGCACCGCCAGCTTCTTTCTACCATCTTTCTTCGAAAGTCATGGCTGCTCTGCTCATGATGTCACTTATGGGCAGTTGCTGAGGGCAGAGTTTCTCGCATTGCTTGCATTTGGCGCATTTCTTTGCTCGACTCTCAAGCGGTATCTGTTCCAGATACTTGGTCTTTACGTCGTCGCTTCTGTTTTTTATGTAGAACTCGTTATAGAAAGAAATGATTTGAGGGATGTTTACTCCTTGAGGGCAAGGGAGGCAGTATCTGCAGGCGTTGCAGGGTATGAAGCCCAGTTTCCTGTAACTCTGAGCCACGCGCTTGATCATATCGAGTTCCTTGTCAGTCAATTTATGTGGATCGGAACGATCAGCACTTTCCACGTTATCTATCACTTGCTGCATAGTACTCATGCCGCTGAGGACAACGGAAACTTTTGGATGGTTCCAAACCCACCGCAAAGCCCAGTCCACAGGGGTTCTTGACTTTTCCGCTTCATTCCATATGGCTTGAATCTGGTCTGGTGGCTTAATGGCGAGTCTTCCGCCAGCAACAGGCTCCATGACCACGACTGCTAATCCCTTGGACGCGGCATATCTTAGGCCTTCCTCGCCCGCTTGGAAGTTGGCATCCACATAGTTGAGCATGATCTGGCACAATGTCCATCCGTCGTAGCCGTCCACGATGTCCTTAAAGACTTCATACTGGTCATGGAAACTGAAACCCAGATGCCTTATCTTTCCATTGGCAACGTTTTTTTCAGCCCATTTCAAGGCGTCTAGCTCTGTGAGCTTCTGCCATCGCTCCTTGTTCAGACCGTGAAACAGGTAGAAATCAACATAATCTGTCTGAAGTCTTCGCAGCTGCTCATCGAAGCACTTGTCCATGTCTTGTTGTGAGTTCACGAGCCATGTGGGCATCTTCGTGGCCAACCGCACCTTTTCCCGGTAACCTTCTCGCAGTATCTTCCCGAGCAGGATCTCGCTGTTTCCTCCGTGATAGGGGTATGCCGTGTCAACATAGTTGACGCCACGATCGATAGCGTACTTGATCATTCTGGTTGCTTCTGGCTCATCTATCTTTGCAGGATCGCCTCCAACAGTAGGCAATCTCATCACTCCGAAACCTAGGGCCGAAGCTTCCCGGTCCAGTTTTCCAAAGCGCCTGTACTTCATGGAAGGAATCTCTCAAAATTATGGATGCGCACCTTTACTTATAGACATTCGCAAGTCAAGTCAACATTTTCTAGGTGTATTCCGCCTGCTTTGCGCGACCTTGCACAGGCATTTGATTCTTGTAGAAGCTTCCATCCTGATGGAAGAATGGTGGCTACGGAGTTGCAATGGTTCGCTTAGGTCAAAGTTCATTTGAACTGCAGCTGCACAAGATCTAAATCGACTTAACATCCTTTAGGGCTTTGAGGATGGGAAGTTTGAACGATCTGAAGAGCGAACAAGCAGGAGGATATCCTGAAGTCATAACACGATTGCCAGTAGCGGACATCAGTGTTAAAGGTATAAGAGCTTGGATATTGCAGGGAGAGAAGCATCAATTGGTTTTCTTCGAGATGGAGCAATCTGCACAGGTGCCAGAGCATTTCCACAATTATGTTCAATGGGGAATCATGATAGAAGGGAGAATGGAGTTGACAATCAATGGCAAAGCACGAATTTACGAGAAAGGTGATGAATACGTCATCCCTTCCCAAGCAAAACATTGCGCAAAGTTCCTGAGCATGTCCAGAGTAATGGATTTCTTTTCCGAAAAAAGCAGGTATAGCCCAAAACCATCGCACTAAAACACAAGCAGCTGAAAAGGTTCTAAATGTACAAATTCATATGCTGAGTAGCAGATCCGTGAAATACATGAGAAGGATTCCGATCAATATTCCAACAACAGTTCTTCCGGGCGACTGCGCTTTTCTCAGAAGTTCGATGATAACATAAAGCAGGGCTCCAGCAGCCACAGAATAGAACAACGCGCCTGCCAAATCTGAGTACAACATAGATCCAATTATGCTCCCTATGACCGTGGGAAACCCAGCCAAAAATCCCATAATCAGCGGTTCCCTCGCTCGAATCGTAATGCCTGAAACTGGTCCAGCAATAGCCATACCTTCAGTGCCATTGTGCAGGGCAAAACCGATTACCAAGACTGTCGTTAGCGCAAGCTGTCCACCCGCATAGGCAGCACCTAGGGCAAGCCCCTCACCAAGATTATGCAAACCTATCGCAGCTGATATGACGTAAGCTGTCACCGTTCTGAAGGAAGAGCTTGTGCTGACAGAAGACTTATCGTCGACTTGCCTCTCTCTCGAGGAAATGAGCAAAGGGACTCCAATTCCTATTGTCAAACCAACTGAAAAAAGAGCTGAGCCATAAGCTGGCTGCTTCGAGAGATCCATAGCTTCTCCTGCTACGTCTGCAAAGAGGAACAAAAGTATGCCCAAAGAGAAACTGATTA
>CAYGYI010000130.1:0-4673 GCA_964354055.1 uncultured Candidatus Bathyarchaeia archaeon
GGTGAAACGGCCGTCCTGCAAGTGGAAAGGGCAAACAGACGCCGGTGAGGAATCTACCTGAGGCGCGGGTAGCCCGCTAAGCTGAATGCCACAAAAAACAAAAGGCGGGTTACAACCAACACACCAGCCCCATGTTAAACAGTAAGTTTATAAGAGTGTTGAGCCTATGCTCTCTATGTGGATTGAGAGCTTGGAAAGCATGAATTATTGGATAGGTGAACTCGCCACCAAGGCCCCTGGCACACGTTTGAAATATCAAGAGTACTTCACGAAGTTCTGTGCTTTTGCAAAGAAAACGCCTAACGAGCTGATTGAGCAGCGACGCATAGACTTGAAGGCTGACGATCCACGCGAGCAGCGCGGGACAGAGTGCTTGCTTAAGGCCTTCATGGTTGAACTGCGCGATAAGGGCATGAGTCCGGCGACTCAGCAAATAGCTTTTGCAGCCGTCAAGAGCTTCTTTGAATCAAACGAGTATCCTCTTCGCACCAAGCGGTCTGATTATCCGAAGGGCGAGAGTTTAGGCTCCAAAGCGATTACGAAGCAGGTCATCAGGCAGATCTTGGACGACACGAAACGCATGAAAGACAAGCACAAGATGCGCGCTCTTATTCTATTCTTGAAAGACACCGGGCTAAGGATTTCAGACGTGCGGAACCTGAATTATGGCCATGTTGCCGACGGATTAGAGAAGGACTTGAAGTTTATTCCTTTGCAGCTTGTCACGCAGAAGGCTAAGACGGTTGCGAAAACGTTTGTCGGCCCTGAAGCTGTCGAAGCGTTAAAGCTGTATCTTGACGAAAGAAGGAAAGGAACGCGCAGAATATCACCTGAGACGATCACGAAGGACTCTCCGCTTTTCCGGACCAACGAGCAAGGCTCTGCAAAAAGGATCAGCCGACAAGGATTAAGCAGCATGATAAGGTTCCAATGCCTGAAAACTGGAACAACAAGACTCAGCGCGCACTCGTTCAGGAAATACCTTCAGACAAGCCTAGACGCGGCTGGCGTGTCGCCAAACTTCACAGACCAGATAATTGGCCATAAACTCATCAATTCACGCGATGCCTACAGCCTTCCGACAGAAGAGCAGCTCCTCAAGGCGTACATGGATGCTTACCCGCTGGTCAGGGTTTACCCCGACAAGACCGAGGTTGAAGAAAGAATCAGCAAACTTGAAGAACAAGTGACCGAGCGAAACGGAACAATCGCAGAACTGCTGACTAACGGAACCCACAAGGTCAGCGAAATGAACGACATGAAAGCGCAAATGGCATCCAGCCTAGAAGCATTGCTGAAGCGCGTCGGCGAGCTTGAAAAACGGCTGGCAAAAAAGACCTAACCGACCCATGTGGCTATCGGGTGTTGCGAGGACACTGACGGATACAGTAAGGGCTTCCTTTCTCGAAGCACTCTATACATTCAGGCTTGTCAAGATCGATTGACCTATCAAACTTCGCAGCATATCGAGCCAGTTCGTGTTCACGCAGTTCTTCTTCAGATACTCCAAAGATGTTTTTGAATATGCTAAGTACATTCCCTTTCTCTGTTCTCTTCAGCAGCTTCTTGAAGTAGTCGTCCATGGTCCAGCCCACTTCTTCCTTGATCTTTGCATCCACTTTCTTTCTTTCCTTAGGCGTACTCGTATTCATGTATTCTTCATGATACTTCCATAGGTCATTCTGGTGGCGCTGGCGTAGACTGTTCTCTAATGCAATTTGCCCTTGCAGACCGCGCGCGCGCTGATCTAAGGATTTGGCGTCTACTCGTCGTCCCAATCGTCGTCGTCTTCCCAATCGGTTTCGTCTTCTTTTTCTTCGTTTTCTTGATACATGCTGAACATGTTCGGCACCCAGAAGGAGAGAGTCAACCCCTCCTTTTAAAAGCGATTCTGTGATCGTCAAGAACGATTCTGCCGTGCTGTTTCTAGGACGAGTTTAATGCTTTCCTCAAACACCTGGAAAGGCAGTGTCCCAAGAAGCTGGCAGAACTGGCAGTGACAGGAAATATAGTAGACGAAACCTACAGCTAAAGATCGATCGAGTTTAAACGCTTGTTCGTGAATAAAGAAAATTAGAAGGATCTATGGCTCAAAAGTGGTTTACCGCTCTTACTTCTTAGTCGGCTTTTTCTTTCCTTTGGTTTTCTTAGGCACTGTTTTAGCCTCAGACTACGATTTTGTCGATTTTGCATTTAAGTCTGTGTATGTCACAAAACTCTACATGGTTTTCTGACACAGAAACGATCGATCGCTACTCCATTCTTTGACCGCACATGGGACATTTCACCGTGTGGATTGTTCCTTTCATGATTATGGTGATTCCACAGCTAGAGCATATGCAGATGTTGCACCGTGAGCAGTGATAGTTCGCCCCTGAATGCGAGTTCTGCACAAGTCGCAAAGCCGCCTCAAGCAATAGTCAGACACAAATGAACACGGCCCTGTTATATTAGGGGGCTCGCGAAGCGGTTCAACCTAGCGAACCCGCCTACACCAGTACAGATTCTGAAGCGTTTTCGGCTCAGTCGCCAGACTTCAGGAACCTTGAGCGGACGTTTCGAGCAACACTCTCCTATCTCCCCCGATGAAAGCAAGCGTCGCCACGCCCAACTGAGATTCGGCAGTTTGCCGTAAAAGGTCTTGGACGGAACGACTTAGAGAGAAGGTGGGGAGAGACAGGAGTCAAAGTGAAAGTCAAACGGTCGCGTTCAACGAAACCAAGAAATAGAAGTCTCCTCTCAAAAGAAACAGGGTCGCAGTCATGTCTGAACAAGCAAGAATAGCAGCACTCCAAGAGAAAATCAGAGAATGGAGAGATGCTGGGAGAGCGGCGGATCAAGCATCAGCTGTAGGCGCTGTCGTGGCTGGTTTGGGGTTCGGTCTCTATTTGGTTTCTTGGGGAGGGTGGGTTGCGCTCCCCCTTGGGATTCTCGGTCTGATCATCGTAGTTATTGGCGTTCTGCTTACAAACGTTGTCAGCGTAAATAAGAAAAAACTGATGAGAGAACTGGAAAGCATGAGCGGCAAAACTCCAACTTGCCGTTATTGTGGCAAACATACGCCGCAAGGCGACTACACACACTGTCCATTCTGCGGAGCTTTTCAAAAATAATCGAATGGCGCGTGCTGGGCCAGAAGGCTATTCCGGAAGGCGACTTGCTTATCACGGTGAACGTGGTTGATCCGGGGTCCTATTCTGCTATACGCTTTTTTCTTCTAGTATCTTGTTTCAGAAGCCATTTAACCAAACTTAGACTATCTTTCTAGTGTCTCGTGGAAAGAATAGGGGGTGATAGAATGAGAAAAGACATAATTATCACGGCTTTCCTGACTTTCTGCCTAACCGCGACGCTTTTTATGATTGTGCCGACAAGAAGCGCATCAACTCAGAATGGGGGTTTGCTGTACGACGCTTGGAAGGACATAAACGATGATGGAAAACTGGACACTCTGGACATTGTTCAGATTTCTAGCCAGTATGGTGCGCAGGGAACGCCGATAAACAAGACACAGATGCTTCTTGACCTTCAGAACAGGGTAGATATTCTGGAACAAAAGCAGACCTGCGAAAAATCAATAGTGTTCTACAACCCAAACAGAACCACAAACAACGTGACTGCCTGGAAAGACGCAGCCGTCTTTGTGTGGATTCCACACAACACCACGCACAACGCTATACTAAAGGGCTATCTCTTTTTCCGCTACCAAACGGCGCCTGCTGGAGACAATACGCAGCTTACGATAAACGGTTACCCTGTGTTCTCACTTGGGCTGAACCCGGGCGGAGGACAGAGCCCAGTATGGGCCTTTGCCTCCTTCCCCATAGCAGCTAACCTGAATTCATATACGGTCACGTTCATGATCTCTGCGTGCAACCCTGGTCAGCCAATGTATGTCGAAGACATCCACGTTGTGCTTGCGGTCGTAGACGGCCTGCCGCCAACCTAGCGAATTCCATCTTTCTTTTCTTCTCAAGGCTCGATTGCTCCGTTAGGATTGCCTCGTCATCTTCTTGGTCAGTTTGTGCCCACATTTCCCGCAGAGCAGCGCCCAAGAGCCGTCGTGGAAAGTGACTTGCCGGTCCACAGGCGCGCGCGCAAAAACAGAAAACCGTAGCCAAAACCTTCATCGGAACAGAAGCAATACAAGCACTCAAGAAATATCTGGAAGCCAGACAAAAAGGCTCGCGGAGACTACCGCCAGAAAAGCTAACCGACGACAGCCCACTATTCAGGACATGGGCAAATAGAGAAATAAAACGAATACCGAGAGAAACATTCTCCTCAACTATCCGATTTGCCTTCCTCAGAATAAATGAACCCAACGTCTCAGCACACAGCCTAAGAAAATACGTTCAAACAAACCTTGAAGCCGCAGGCGTGAACGTGAACTGGATAGACCAGATACTAGGACACAAGCTTATCAACAGTCGAGACGCTTACAGCAAACCCACAGACGAGCAACTACAAGAAGCCTACGCAAAAGCCTACAAATTCTTGAGAGTTTACCCCGACCTAGATACACCAACGCACACAAAAACCAACGACACAACAGAAGAGGAAGAATTCATTGTTAAAACCGCTCAAAACCTCGACGAAGCAACCAAATTAATACAACACGGATTCCAATACGTCACAACAATCGAAGGAATACAACTATTCAAAAAACGCAA
>CAYGYI010000131.1:0-4669 GCA_964354055.1 uncultured Candidatus Bathyarchaeia archaeon
GGTCTCCGACTCGAAAGGCCGGAATACTTAACCGGGCTATACTACCGGAGCCCTGAATAACCCGGCAACAGTGCAAGTTGTGTCTTCGTTCGAATAAACCTTATCCCTTGAAGGCAGTCTTCAAGCAAGTTTCCAGTGGTGCAAGAATAGTCTCTGCTCGGTTCAGGGTCGGCGCATAATGCGCTGTCTTCGCCGAATTCGTCATAATCGTCTTCACGCCCAGAAGCTCCGTCCACGAAACGACAGTGCAAACGTCAGTCAGCACGTGAAAGCCGCTTCTTTCAATCTTTGCAACATCTGCCATGGTTCTCTCTTTAACGTGGCGCGACGTGCAAACCCAGCATTCCATCTCAGATCTGACTCTTTTTCCGTCAGTCAACTGCGCGATTCGCTTTATTTCGCCAAGCGAACAATGTGGGCACCCGATGAAAATTAGGTCGGGTCTCTGTGTTGACGCAGTTGACAGGTGTTCGCATGTTCGCGTTATGTCTTTTGCTTCCACATCGATTCTCTGTGTCACTTTGGCCTTGACGTTATCGGTTTCTCTGTGGAACATGTTTGTCATGCCTGTTGCTGCAAGTGCGGCGCCTAATTGTTTGAGGTTGTCTTCAGATGCGTCTCGTAGGTCTCGGATCAGCGGGATCTTGTCTTCAAGGATTTTGCCTAGATGAATTCCCAAGGCGCCGAATTCCGTCTCGTTCTTTAATGGCTTTTCCAAATTCACAAGCACATTCGGCTGTCGATTTTCAGCTCTGTGTATGCCGTAATCAGGCGTTTTGCCGATAATTGCGGCTGCAAGAGCACTTGGCCCGCCTTCTCTGTTCGTGTGGGCTCCCAGAACCGAGTTGGCATAGACCACGGCTGATGATTCAGCCCAAGCTAGGTGCGAGCCTTGTTTGGGTTCTGCAAGATAGTATGGCGTACAAGTCAATGAGGGCGCGATGTCCATTCTTCCAAACTGTCTAAGAATGCTCGACTGCTTATCGCGTATGTTTGCAGGCAATTTTCTGATAAGATATTCAGGGTCGAAGCCTTGAGGGTTTATCGTTGTTCTGGTTTTCACTTTTGCGCCAGCGTCTGCCAGCGCTCGCAGAAACTCGATAGGTGCATCACCAAGCGTCTTGTACGAAACTCCAGAAACGTGAGCTGAATCAACTGGAATGAGTTTTTTCGCGTTGAAGAGTTCGCCTAAGCGTACTAGAATTTTCATGCAAGTTTGGCTTGCCCAACCGTCTTCGCCCTCGTAGACGCGTTCTTCCTCTTTCGTCAGGTGCAGGTTGCTCAGCTCTCCTTTGGTTTGGTTATTGTGACGAGACCTTTGCAGGCGTCAACCTCAACGATATCGCCTGTCCTAATCCTGCTTACGTCCACTTTATCAACCATGGGGATATCTGCGATTATCGCTCCGACCACGACCACAGGATCGGCGGTCTGGTTTACTATGGCCTTGGGTGCAAGCCTCTTCTTGGCCAACGAATAGAGAACGTAGCTGCCGACAGTGGAGCCGCGGCCATGTGGAAAGCAGAGAATCCTGTCTTTTACGCATTCGCCGCACAGGTCGTGGGTTTTGTCTATTATTTTGCCGTCGGCGGGGTCAACGCCTCCTAGAAAGCTTATTGGTTTCGTGGACACTAGTGCTTCGGCTTTGCAGTGGCCTTCAACGATTCCGCGTCCTTTCAGCACGACCTTTTCTTGCATCTTCCAGCACTCTAGTACGACATTTTCGCTGTTGATGGCAAATCGCCTAGAATTTTGGCTGCGGCGTTGCTGACCTTTTCGCGGTTCTCCTCATCCGTGTAGACACGCAATATGTTTATGAAGCCTCTGAGGGTTTCGATGATTTTGGAGATTTCGCTTACGCGTTGCGGAATTTTTCGGTTTTCCGTTCTGTAGAAGACTGGGATTTCGGTGGCTTCCATGAGGGCTGAGTGGTGGTAGGGTACGGAAGGTACGGTGGGCACGTCAATTATGACGGCTTCAGTTTCGATTTTGGCCTGCTTGGCGATGTCGGCCTGTAGCTGCCTTCGGTGCGCATCGCGTCCGAAAATGCTTGAAACCATGGTGTCCTTCTCGTAGAATGTTCTCTCGTACGCGCATTTGAGCATCTTTCGCCTTTCCAAATTCCTGATTATGGCGCTTGATTTCTTGCAGTTTTTCAGTGAGGTCCAAACCGTGTAGTCATCCATTGCCAAATACTCTTCCGGAGTCCTGAAACGTGTGAGGCCGAGTTCATCGTTTGCTTTTTCCATGGCTATGGCAAGCATTATCTGCGCTGCTCTACCTACACGATGGAAGTAGATACTCTTGAATGATTCGATACGTGCTATTATGAGTGACTCAAGCGCGGAAAGTGCTCCAAGGTCTACTGCAAGGTTCCCATCTAAAACGTCTAATGCGTGGATTAGGCGGAAAATATCGATGAAACCGTATTCAGCGCCCGTGTGATGTGTGTCGCGCACAATGAAGTCCAGCTTGTCCACATCAACTGCGCTGCTGATCACTTGATCTAGGAACGCTTTCCTCGGTTTGTGCAAAGTGCCTACGGCGAGTTTCGCTATTTCGTCAGCTTCATAGCCTGCCTTGTTTACCCGGTCTTTCAACTCGCCACTTGAGACTATCCACCGTGTCATGTCCTCGTGCGTTTTGTGAAGCTCTTTGTCGAGCAGGTGTTCAAAAACATGGGAGAAAGGTCCGTGGCCTACATCGTGCAGGAGACCAGCAATTCTGACCATTTCTGCCTCTTCCTCATTTGCACAGTGCGAGATGTTAGGGTTCTCCATGACTCTGCCTGCGAGGTACATGACGCCCACACAATGTTCAAACCGTGTGTGGTTCGCGCCAGGGTAAACGTATTCCGAGCCTGCCAACTGACGTAGTCTGCGCATTCGCTGAACCGGGAAAGAATCAATAATTTCTTTTTCCTGTTCAGTTATGTAGACGTAGCCGTGAACGGGGTCTTTTATTTCGCCCCAGTATTTCTTGGGCATTGGTTGATCTCGCCCTCTTTTAGACAATTATTAATGTATCTTCACATTTATAATGCCTAAGGCTGGGCTGAAGAGGATGGGGAAAGATGAAGGAGAAAGGCCTTTTCATATGCCTTGAAGGGCTGGATGGATGTGGCAAGACCACGCAAACTAGACTTCTTGTGAGACAACTCAAGAAGAGAGGTTACAACGTTGTGGGAACAGCTGAACCTAGTAAAGGAAAGATAGGCCAATTCGTCAAGAAGTACTATTTACATGGGCAGAAACGTGGCTCGAGCGTCGTGGAGGCTTTGCTATTTGCGGCTGACCGCATCGAACATGTTAACAGGGAGGTTCTTCCAGCCTTGGAAAATGGACGGCACGTTGTTTCTGACCGTTACGTGTACTCTTCTCTGGCATACCAGGGCGCCACAGGCCTTGATTTGGATTGGATCAAAAGCCTCAACAAACATGCGATGAGTCCAGACCTCGCACTATTTATTGATGTGGAACCAACCACCGTCGTCAAAAGGCTCAAGGCGAAACGCTCTGTAATGGAGAATTTGCAGACGCAGCGGAAGGTGAGGGAGGTTTACATGAAGTTTGTGAACAGCGGCGACCTGTTGAAGGTAGACGGCAATAAGCCTGAAAGGGAAGTCGCAGACGAGATTTTTTGCATCATTCTCAATTTTCTTGAGAACCCTTCGTTAAGAAGTCTCAACCGCCTTTAACGCCTTTCTCGAAAACATGCAGTTGACCCTGCTACTTAGAAAGCCGGCAAGTTCAGACGGCGCCACATGCATCGAGCCCCTCTCGTGAAAAATCCGCAAATCTACCCAGCCCTTTTCGAAAACGAAGCGCAGCATATAGTAATCAAATCTGAGAGGCGTTGTCTTTCCGTCCTGTGCCCTATAATAACGGACGGCACAAAGAAAATCCATGACTCGAAATGGTTTTTCCTGTATTTTATCCAGCACTCTCATTGTTTCTTCGTCGTCCAAATAGCTGAAGATCTGGGTTTCAGCTATGCCTAACTCGAAAATGACCTTGCATTTTGGAATCGATATACTGCCGAGATCTTCTAGGCGCAGCGTTTCAGTGTTAAGTCGATGAAGAGTCTCCGTAATGGCGTGCTGGAGCTTTTTGCATGAAACTGAAAAACTGTAGGATACTGCTTTCTGCACATTCTGAGGGAAGCTTTCATACATGCCAAGCATTTTCTGTCTGCCTATGCTTTTCTGGTTTTCTTCAGTTTCTCGAGGCTGTCCAGCAGGCCAGATAGCGCGTTGTTTATCTTAAGCAACTCGTCAACGTTGCTTTCGTGCTGCATTTTTCCTTGGATTTCCTGAATCTTGGTCAGAAGCGTCGTTTCAAGTGTGCCCAGCGTGTTCGAGCTCTGCACTTTAGTGGCGTCTTCGCCCTCTTTGACTACGACGACTTTCTTTTCGCATTTTCCACACCACAGGTCGCCGTTTTTGAGTTTGAACAGTGGTGAGTGGCATGCGGGACATGCTAGGTCTGTGAGTGTTGAGCCTTGCCGTAGCAGATCTGCCATCCTCTTGACGTGCTGGTCTTCGGTTTGTTCACGCGACAAGTTTTAAAGCCTCAAAGTAAATAGGTATGAGCCTATATAATTTGGTTACCGCGTGAATTGGTTGAGGTGGCGGGTTTGGTTAGGAAGAAAAAAATGGAAGAGTACGAGG
>CAYGYI010000132.1:0-4655 GCA_964354055.1 uncultured Candidatus Bathyarchaeia archaeon
GCCCTGTGGACGAGCTTGATCCTGAGTTTACTGTCACCCACGGCCCCAAGGAAGAGCAAAGTCTTGTCTTTGAACGTGTTAAAAATTGGAAGTGGACTTTTGCCAGGTGCTTTTCGCGTGACTGGGAACTCTTCAAAGAATCCGACCACAGCGTACCCGCACTGGTGCGCCCAGACTCGTGCCTCACGAGCGAACCCGCCAGCCCCTAAAATGAGCAGTCTCATTTGAATGCCTCCTCTACTGTTGACCTTACCCTTTCAGCCTGACTGTCAGTAGCATCTGACGGGAAGGCTATAAACTGCTGCAAGGAAGGATGAGAGGAACTCCCGACTTGCACTTTTTCTTGAAATGCCATTTTTGAGAGCAAAGGATGGTAGTAACGTTTGAATGTGATGCCTCGTTTCGCACCAAAGTCTTCTAGCCTGCGAGCATCTGGAACTTTAAGCACACAGAGGCTAGGGAAGCCGTCTGTCAGCCCCGAGAGTGGGATAGCATACCGAGAGGCATAAAAACGCACCAGACGTCTCTTATTGCGAATCCTGGCATGGATGGCTTCGAGCCCGTTTGTGACAGCTTCCAGGAGCTCCCGGCACCGGTATTCGTCCATTTTATGGTTGCCAGCATAGATTGAAGTGGCCACCCGGTGACTGTCGAGAGAGAAGCAACTTAGCCGCCTCGCCTGCTCGAGCTCTTCCTGAGTAGCGAAGCTGACGAAACCACCCTCACGGGTAGAGATGTTCTTTGTGGCGTGACACGAGTAAGCACATGGCGCCCTGGTTGCGATCTCCATAGGAAACGCCCCGGCAAGGTCGTAAACAATCCTGAGTGCCGTGTGTTCGTAGATTGTCGGGTCGAACGCTGCACCGAATGGACTTACAACGACGGCACCCGTGACGACGCCCCAGCTTGCGAGTGAGTCTAGAGTCGACTTGAGCATCAAGCCGGTGTGCTGATCGCATGGCACAATCACGGGAACGCACCCAGCAGCTACAACAGCGTGCAAGGTCGCTACCATGGTGAAGTCTGGAACTGCAATCCTGCTGCCTCTTTCGAACGCTACATGACAAGCAAGTTGAAGTGCTGAAGTGCCAGTTGAGCAGGGGAGAGTATGGCGTTTGAGAAGTTTGTCTAGGGCTGACTTGGCTTCCCAGAAGTATGGCCCGAAGTTCGTTTGCTGGCCGTTCGTTTCGATGAGAGGAATGTCTGCTTGCATCGCCCCTCCTCGTCTATGTTAGCAGTTTTCCTTGTTTCAACTATACCTTGACCAGCCGGCAAAGGAAAGGTATTTGACCAGTGCCGTCTTTCTCTTGATCAAGACTGACGGGAAACCGCCAGAAGAGGAGACGGCGCATGCGAAAAGGTTCACCCAGAAGGCACGACCATACCGGCAAACGATTTGGGAAACTTACTGCAGTTGAAGTAGACAAAGCAGCAGGAATACCTATCAGGTGGATCTGTGTTTGTGATTGTGGGAACAAAAAATCAATTAGAGTGTCTCATTTAGTCGATGGAAATGTAACATCATGCGCTGCAAAGGAGTGTGGCATTCGTGGTGGCTCGTCCGAAAGAGAATCCATGCTACGAACCAAAGAATATCGAACATGGATTCACATGAACGAACGGTGTTATGCGCCACAAAGCGCCCACAGAGAGAACTATCGAAAACTAAACATTCAAGTCTGCGAAAAGTGGAGAAACTCATATCTTGACTTCTTGTCTGACATGGGTAGGGCGCCAACATCAAAACACACACTAGATAGGATAGATCCATTTGGAAACTATGAACCAGACAATTGCAGGTGGGCTACTATGTTGGAACAAAACAGGAACAAAACTAACACGCTAAAGGTGACAATAGATGGTATAACTCGTACCGCTTCGGAGTGGGATATTTTAATGGGCTTCCCTAAGCAAACAGTTTGGTGGAGAGTTAAGAATGGATGGAATGATAAAGATGCCGTACTTACTCCGTTGCAAAAACGATTACGCAAATTACCTAACTAACCACTTTGCCAGAGATATTAAATCTGCCCCGTGATGGTTTCCGGTGCAGGCTTTGTCGATAGCGTTACCGAACCAGTCCATCCCAGTTTTGTTCCATTCCTTCATGCAGTTTGTAAGGTCTTTGGCTACGCCATTAAATCCGCCTTTTGTGTACAGGCTGTGGACTACTCTGATATACATCGACTTTGGGAACCTTCTGTAAAGTGCCTGGGCTGCTTTTGAATAATATGTATCAGCGTTACCAGTCGCGTAGATTAGACGTAGCTTTCTTGCTGGTAAATATGCCCTATATCCAATTGGTGCTGTATTAGCCTCAATTAAAATAGTAGAAGCATCCTGTGAGCGTTCAATAACGCTAACCTTCTCTCCCAAGACATACTTTGCCAGAATTGCTACACTTGATGTGATGTCACATCGGTTATCCGTTGCGTCTGGGCATAGCTTGCCAATGGATTTTGTGTACGCAAGATGGCGTCTAATAAGAGTCAGATTCTTTGAGGCTTCCATTGCTTCATAGAATCCTATCTCAGCATCTCTTGACAGGCTGTTGGACGTATCACGCAGAACGTAGCTAGGGTGCCTCCATAGCCTTCCGTTTGGTTCCATAGAGCGTTCGATTGCTGTTACATCTCCAAGCCCACCAAGAGCGTAAACCGCGCCTTCTGTTGAAACCCCATCTCCGACATCGCACATCGGAGTGCCGGTAACGTTGTTCTTTCGCGGGAAGGCTGGTGTGCCATCGCAGAACAGAAGCAAAGGCTCGATACGTTCGATCTGCTCTTTGAGCCCTGGATACTTCACCCCTGGCGTGTCGTCAGAGTCGATTGAACCGCACGAGACAAGGATAAGTGCTGCTAGAAGTGTTCTCATACGAAATACGTCGCCGAGCATATTATTGTGAACGTAGTACCCGAAGCCACTACGTCAGTATACGCAACAGAAGCGAAAGCACCAGTACCCTGTGCACATTTATACAGGCCGATTTGAGACGCGGTTAAAGCTGCAGTTATTTGATAGGTGGCCGCTCCAATTCTATCGACATAGGCTAATGAAACTCCGTACGTCGCATTTGCCGCAAAGGGAAGTCCTTCTATTAACAGTTGGCCTGCCGGGGTTCCTGCGCCTCTATCAGCAGCGATTTGACATTGCACGGTAACGGATCTACCTATTTTAGTATAAACGCCAGTTCCTGTTGACGCCAGATTTCCATTAGTACCAAATCGAATAGTTGGCGTCCAAGTATTTTCTTCGTAGTCGTCAAGAGTATTTCCATCCGCGCTAGCGTTCTGAGTAGCGGGAAACTTCACTTGCCCTGCCGCCGTTCCGGTAACTGAGATATCAACGCCACCGTCCTTTAGCAGAACAGAATCAACGCTGACGCCACTAGCAGCAGTGTTTTCTGAGATGGTATCAGTAGCAATTCCAGCTCTAAACTTAGACAATTCTCCAATGTTCATATCAACTCCATGCCGTAGCTGTTACGACTGAACGCACTGCTAAGACGCCGATCGTCTTGGTTGCGCCTGTCCTGTTTTTGATTGTTACGTCTGCACTGTTCGCGCTCTTCGTGACGACTATTCCAGTTCCAGCGTCTGTCGCTAGGAAGAGTCCAGAAGGGTCTGAGAGAGCGTTGATTGTTGTAGCTTTGTAGTCGCAAGCGACAACCATGCCGCCATCTGTGTTCACATCGACCAAGAACTCTATCGCGCCTCTGCTATCAAAAGTGAATACTGCACTAGTGCCACTTGCAGAACTCGCAAACGCTGTTTTGTTGGAAAGGTCTGGAGATGCTGAAGCGTTCGTTGCGTCGTTCGGTAGAGAGTTGAACTCGTCGAACGTTGTCAAAGCCGTTTGAACTGTCGTGTCACTTGCTGACAGGTTCTTGTCGAAGTTTGTAGTGTCTGTTGTAACAGCCCCAGCAGATGATGTTGAACCGCTTGCGAAGTTGACACCTTGCACCTGTTTCGCTGGTGTTACTACGCTAATCGTTGAAACACCAGCACCTGTTACCGATACTGTTATGAAACCTAGGTTGATAACCTCTAGCCCATCTTTTGCAGCAACTGGGAACGCAGCAACAGTGTTTGCAGTGATTTGATTTGCAGCAGCAGACGCTGAACCGTGCTCGACAGAGTCTGGGACAACGATAAACTGAGCGATTTGGCTTGAGGCATTGTCATCAAGATTTGATGATGCCATCACACCAACCCGAAAGTTTACACGCTTGCTATTTGAGATTGCGGTAAGTACCGTTCCGTTTTGTCTCACCGATGGTAGAGCTGTAAATGCTTCACCTTGGAACGTTGTTCCTGATGCTCCTGTGTACATCATTTTCATCGAGATAGCAGTTCCACCACTATCAGCAACGGTAGTCTCTAGACCGTGGTCAAAATAAGTGGTAGCTCCGACTAGCTGTACAGTTCGTCCAGCTCCTGATAACAGTGTAAGAACTCCGTTAGAATCATTTTTCAGTGTTGACCCTAATGTTTTATGCCAAACGTTAGAAACGTCAGCCGGGAACGAACATGGGTGAGTCTGCTTTGTGACTGCGTAGTTTGTACCGTCAGAGTACAAGCTAAACAACAACAACTTGTCTGCGAAAGTTGGCGTTGTTGAGTATGAAAGCACGCCAGCAGAGTCTGAGTAGATAA
>CAYGYI010000133.1:0-4605 GCA_964354055.1 uncultured Candidatus Bathyarchaeia archaeon
TATATATATAAATCTATCGGTAGACAGGAAAGCAACAAGGCGGTAGTTTTAAATACAACCAATAGGTAGATAGAGCAGTAGAGGTGTTTGAATATGAGTCTAAAAAGCACGCTTGGAATAGCTAAAACAGGAACCACTTCTCTAAGGGCAACTGTTCCAGAGGGAATAGTGGCATTTCTCAACCTACAGTCAGGTGATAAATTGGAGTGGCATATGGAAATAATTGATGGAGAGAGAGTAGCTGTCGTAAAGAAACAAAAGGTGTGATAAAAAACGAAAGCAACCAATGCTGACAAGTTCAAAGAAAAGCAGATAGTAGATGAATTTGTTGACCGTTTTTTCAACGGTGACTACAAGATAAGAGACGCTGCTGCGGAAGTTATGATTACGGAGAATATTCATAACACGACAACGTCATTAGACAGTCTTCTAATAGAAGCCGTAACAAACTATACGATAGCGAGATCTAATGTGGAGAATGCATCCAATAAATCTGCATTTGAAGCGGCACGCATTGAAGAAGCTAAGTGGATGTCATATTGTCTTGCATGGATTGCGCGTGCACGAGCCTTTGAGTTGATTATAGAAGGCGAAAGTCTGACATCAAAACTCGATAAGACGAAACAAGAAAATGAGCAAATGAGAACAGAAAACATCAGTCTTAGGCAACTCAATGACCGATTAGTGAAAGAGAATAGAGAACTGCATAAATTCGTAGATGAACGATTGGGTGGGAAAAGCGTTGGTGATCTCAAACCATAATTCTCCAATAGTCAAATGCTCACATTGCAGACAAATGTTTTCTGCGGATGATTTTGCAAATCATGAATGCGAATTGCCGCTCCAAGAATGCAAAACCATTGAAGTTGTCTATTTCCGTGACGACTCCTATAAGAACAAGAAGCTAATAACTGGTTGGGGCGTAGATGGGATTCTCTACACTTTTGAAGTGGTTCCACGCAAACCAATACCTTACATCATCTCATCTGACGACAGTTACCATGAATCCTCAAACAGACGAAAAGTTAACAGAACCAAAGTTAGAAATGTTTATAAGATTTAGTTTTTTGGTAGATTTCCCAAAGGCTTGATTAAAGGAATTTGAAGGGAGATTGATTGAATGTCTGAAATACCATCGGGAGGAGTCCCCGTCTTAGTTTTGAGAGAAGGAACAGGTCGAACCACTGGGAAAGAAGCGATGAAGAACAACATCATGGCGGCGAAAATAGTCGCCGACATGGTGAAGACGACGCTGGGCCCACTTGGCATGGATAAGATGCTGGTAGGCAACTTTGGTGACGTTTCAATCACAAATGATGGTGCCACGATCATGAAGGAATTGGACGTTCAGCATCCTGCGGCGAAGATGCTTGTTGAGGTAGCGAAGGCACAGGACAACGAGGTCGGCGATGGAACCACAACCGCCGTTGTGCTTGCAGGAGAGTTGCTCGTCAAGGCTGAGAGCCTTCTGGATCAAAACATCCATCCGACGGTGATCATAAGCGGATACAAGAAGGCAAGCGAAAGAGCGCAAGAGGTTTTGGACAAGCTGGCCATCCTCGTGAACATGGACGACGAGAAAAGACTCGTGGAGGTTGCCGTGACATCGCTGGGCAGTAAGGGCATCACGGCGGCAAAAGAGCTCTTCGCTAAACTGGCCGTCAAGGCAGTTAAGCAGGTTGCGGAGCAGACAGACGGCAAGATCAAAGCGGACATTGACCTGATCAAGGTCTTGAAGAAACAGGGCAAGGGCCTAGACGAAACCGAGTTCGTCAAGGGCATGGTTATCGACAAGGAGGTCGCCAGCCCACAAATGCCAAAACTCGTTGACAACGCAAAGATTGCGTTGCTGAACGCGAAGCTGGAAATCGAGAAAACCGAATTTGACGCTAAGATCAACATTGAGAGTCCGGAGCAGATGAAGATGTTCTTGGACGAGGAGGAACACATAATGCGAGAAATGGCAGACCAGATTGCCAAAAGCGGTGCAAACGTGATTTTGAGCGAAAAGAGCATTGATGATCTGGTGGTGCATTTTCTGGCGAAGAAGAGCATCTTGGCGGTGAAGAGCGTTAGCAGCGGTGATATGGAGAAGCTGGCGAAGGCCACAGGCGGACAGATCATGGCCAGCGCGAAGGACCTGACAGCCGAAGTTCTTGGACATGCGAAAACGGTTGAGGAAGTCAAAATCGGCGACGACAAACTACTTTACATCAGGGAATGCAAGAACCCGAAGGCAGTGACAATTGTCATTCGCGGCGGCACGGAACACGTTATTGATGAAGCTGAGCGGTCGATGCATGATGCTTTGTGCGTGGTCAGGAACGTCGTTGAAGACGGCAAGATCGTGGCAGGCGGCGGTTCACCGGAGGCAGAGGTTGCGAAAAGGTTGCGGGAATTCGCGGTAAAGATTGGCGGTCGCGAACAGTTGGCGATTGAAGCTTTCGCGGAGGCTGTGGAGGCGATTCCGTTGACGTTGGCTGAAAACGCCGGCTTGGATCCAATTGATATCATGGTAGCGCTGCGGGCGAAGCATGAAGCTGCTGATGGCGAACATTTCGGCGTGGATGCAGCGTCTGGGAAGATCAAGGACATGCTGGAGCTGAAGGTGGTTGAGCCGCTACGAGTGAAGCTGCAGGCAATTAAGTCAGCAACTGAGGCTGCGAACATGATTCTGAAGATTGATGATCTGATTGCTTCGAAGGGCGGTGGGAAAGGACCGCCGATGCCTCCGGGCGGCATGCCACCAGGCGGAATGGGTGGCATGGGCGGTATGGGCGGAATGCCGCCATATTAGCAGCGTATTTTTTCCCATCTTTTTCTTTATTGTATGTTGCTGGCGGATCAGTTTGTCGGAGATTGACGTTCGAATTCCGACGAGAGAGGAGGTGTATGAGAGTCCACGGAGACGATGGTTTGTTGCCGGAGGTTGGGTCAATGATGATGATCCGTGCAGCGTGTACGTTTACTGGCAGAGGCGGCGAGAGTGCTTTTCCGTTTTCAGTTTTCTGCAGATTTTGGAGAACGAGGTTTTGCATTCGGCTTTGTTGCGAATGTTTGGAGTTGAGGTTTCGATGAGACTGGATTGGGTACACCGTTCCACGAAAGTTCATCTTGAGAATGGCGCGTTCGTGTTTGCCAACAGGTTTAGATTTGGGAGGCGGTGGGTATTTCCGCCGTATTTTGAGGAGCCGAGCGACGATTTGCTCTAGTCTCGCAGTTATCGTAAATGGTTCGAAGGCATCTTTTACAGCTTCAATGCTTTTGTCCGTGTTCTGGAAATGCTTAAATCCTTTCTGAAGATAATTGTAGTGGAGATGAGGAGAATTGCGAGGAAAACTTGTTATTGTTGTTTCTCTTGTGACTACTATCCTCATGATTTTTTCATTTTCCCCCTTGAAAGCTGTCAATGCTGCATCCACTAAGTTGAGGTTCTATGCTGACGTGGCAGAAATGGGGCCAGGATATGCGATAGGAAGAACGTTCAAGGTTGCCTTGGTCATAGAAGATGTGTATGATCTTTATGGTCTTGACATCCAGTTGAACTGGACGACAGAGTACGTTCACTACGTTGAACATATATTGACTATTCCTTTTGAGAGCTTTCCAGTGCCAATTCCGCCGAGTCCTTATGGAGGCATATTGCATGCGCCTAGGATTTCAGTCAAAAACATCGTGAACGAGACCGGAGGTTTGCCGGGAGCCGACCCTCAAGCCATGGCTTGGTTTGCTGATGCTTCAATGCTGCCAGCTCAAACATTCGAGGGAAGCGGCACAGTTGCTGTTTTCACGTTTAATGTAACAGATCAACCTTTCCTGCCACAGAACGCGACCTTCAGAATCAACGCTGTGGACTCAACACTCGCGGACAGTGCAGGACTCCCAATCACCCATGATACCACTGTCTTGGAGATACCTTTGTACGGTAGACCAGCGCCCAACCTGAAAATAACAGGCGCTCAAGCATATCCCAAAGTCGTAAGCTACGGCGGCATCCTACATGTTGACGTTAACGTGACGAATGACCGCGAATCGGCGGTGGCAACGAACATAACCATATATGCCAACGGCACAAGCGTGGCAACGCAATCAGTGATGCTGGAAGGCAACAACGCAACTATGGTGATAGTCAACGCCACTGTCAATCTTGCTAACGGTTTCGATCTGGCCAATTACAGCATATCGGTTTACGTGTGGCCGGTGCCTGGTGAATCAAGCACAGCAGACAACTCGTTTGATTGCGGGGCGGTTACTGTGAAACTCATAGGCGACGTTGATAGGGACAATGACGTTGACGTTGTCGACGTGGTGCTGATAACGAGCATATACGGCTCTAAGAGAGGGCAGCCTCAATACAACCCCAGAAGCGACCTAAACAATGACGGAATGATCACAATACTGGACATTGTAACCTGCGTTGCCCACTACGGCTCAAAATACCCTTAAGCTAACCTTTCTGTCAGAATGAGACATAGGCTCGCAAGAGAAGAGATTGAAAAGGACAGGTCAATAGGAATCGTGCAGGCTGATTCAAAGCACTTTGTTTCGATACTGTTAACTTATTTGTGATAGGCTCAAGCGTGGCAGTTCGAGTTCGGCAACGGT
>CAYGYI010000134.1:0-4520 GCA_964354055.1 uncultured Candidatus Bathyarchaeia archaeon
TTCTGCCTGCGGCCTTCGCGTACTTGAACGCGAGGTCAACTATCGCTTTCGCCTCTTCTTTCGTCCACTTATTAGTTGAGGCAAACCCTATGCCTCCGCCCGCAAGTATGCGCACACAGAAACCGCTGTCAACTGCAGATGTGTAAGCCTCCAGCATGCCGCTTCTGAACATAAGCTGATCCCGCTGCAGACTCTGCGCCCTTGCCTCCGCATATTCGACTCCTTTGCCTTCAGCGTACTTCAAAGCAAAATCAACAATATCTTCTTCCATTTTTTTCCAACCTTTTAGAACAAACATTCTGAACAAATACAAGATAAAACCTTTTAGGTTAAAACCGTCAAGCCTTAGTCTGAAAATCCAAAGAGGAAATGCAAGTTGAAGAAACAGGAAGGAAAGACCTATTTTTTGCAGGGAAACGAGGCCTGCGCTGAAGCCGCGATAGCTGCAGGCTGCCGATTCTTCGCCGGATATCCGATAACACCTGCAAGCGAGATAGCTGAAATCCTCTCGAACGAGCTGCCGAAAAAGGGCGGAATCGCCATCCAAATGGAAGATGAATTGGCCTCGATCGGCGCAGTCGTGGGTGCAAGCTGGGCTGGCGCGAAAGCAATGACTGCCACATCAGGCCCTGGCTTCAGCCTCATGCAGGAAACCATAGGCTACGCCTTCATGACTGAGACTCCCTGCGTCATAGTTGACGTTCAAAGGCTTGGCCCCAGCACCGGACAAGCCACCAAATGCGGGCAGGGCGACGTCATGCAAGCCCGCTGGGGCACACACGGCGACTACACGGCCATAGCGCTTTCACCGAACTCGGTGCAAGAACTCTACGAACAGACGATCAGAGCCTTCAACTTGGCTGAAAAATACCGCACGCCAGTAATACTGTTGACAGATGAAACCATAGCCCACATGAGAGAAAGCGCAACCCTATCCTCACCTGAAGAGATTGAAATAGTCAACCGCAGAAAACCCAAGAAAGGTGAAACTGCCTTCTTCGGGCTGGATGAGGTTCCACCCATGCCTTCCGTAGGCGAGGGCTACAACCTCGCCGTCACAGGCTCAACCCACAACGAGTACGGCATACGCTTCACAGCCGACCCAACCGTGCACAGACACCTCGTCGAAAGACTGAACAGCAAAATACAGAATCACACAGACGAAATAGCCGACGCGGAAACCCGAAACATCGACGACTGCCAGATAGGCATCGTCTCATTCGGCTGCACCTCACGCGCCATCTATGAAGCCGTAGAGAACACGGAAGCAAAAGGCCTCACGGTAGGATATGTCCGCCTCAAGACTCTGTGGCCTTTCCCTGAGAAAACAGTCAAACGACTGGCTGAAACGGCACAGAAAATCATAGTTCCCGAGATGAACCTTAAGCAAATATTCTACGAGGTCCAGCGCGTGGCAGACGGCTCAGCGGAGGTGATCCCGCTCAACAAGATAGGCGGAGGCGAACTAATAACCCCTGAGGAATTGACTGAGAAGATTCTGGAGGTTGCCAAGAATTGACAGAAACGTTCTCTATAAAGAAGTATTTGAGAGACCTGCCACTGCCTTTCTGCGCAGGCTGCGGCGCCATGACAGTCATGAGCGAGTTTCTTCATGCTGTCCACGAGCTTGGGCATGAAGACCTCAGCAAATTCGTGTTCTGCAGTGGCATCGGCTGCTCGGCGTGGATTCCGTCACCGCACTTCATGGCGGACTCGGTGCACACACTGCACGGCAGAAGCATACCTACGGCGACTGGCATTAAGCTCATGAAGCCAGAGGCAAACGTAGTCATCTTCGGCGGAGACGGAGACATCGTGGGCATAGGCATGAGCCACTTCATTCACGCCGCCAGAAGAAACCTAGACATCCTCGTCATAATGGTCAACAACATGATTTACGGAATGACAGGCGGCCAAGTTGCGCCCACCACGCCGTTCAAATCGAAGACCACGACCACGCCCTACGGCAGCTTTGAGTACCCGCTGGACGCGGCGAAGCTCGCAGCAGCGGCAGGAGCCTGCTACGTGGCAAGATATACAACAGCCCAACCTAACGAGCTTAGGAACTCCATCAAGAAGGCGCTTCAGATGAAAGGCTTCAGGTTCATAGAGGTCACAAGCCAGTGTCCGACAGCCTTCGGAAGGAGGGCAGGATTCAAAGACGCTGGAGAGATGCTCAAGTGGTTCATAGCAAACGCTGTGCCAATTGAACAGGCGCAGAAACTGAGCGAAGAGGAATTGGCTGGCAAGATTGTGGTCGGAGAATTCGCCTCGAGAGAGCGGCCTTCGCTGGTTGAGACCGTGTACGAAATGATTGAGGAGGCAAAGAAGAAAGTTGAAGAAGACTGAAATTCGAATATGCGGACTCGGTGGCCAAGGCGTAGTCGTGGCAGGTCAGATACTGGGCAGAGCTGCAGCCTACCACGGAAGAAACGTGGTGCAAACGCAAAGTTACGGTGCCGAAGCTCGAGGCAGCGCAGCCAGAAGCGAAATAATCGTATCCGACAGCAAAATCGGCTACCCGATGGTCAGAGAATGCGACATCCTAGTCGCCATGAACCAAGAGGCAGTTGACAAAAACATCAAAGATTTAAAGGAAGATGGCATGCTCGTGGTTGACAGTAGCAACGTGAAGAGTATATCGGAAACCAAGGCAAAAGTCTTCAGAGTTCCAGCCACTGAAACGGCTGAAAAAGAAGTGGGAGCGAGGCTGTACGCAAACATCGTTATGCTGGGCGCCCTCTCAAGAATCACCAGAATTGCTGATGAAGAGGCAATGGCCACGGCAATAAAGGACGCCTTCCCTCCGAAATTAGCCGACAAAAATCTCGAAGCATACGCCAAGGGAAAACAGCTGATAAGCTCAAGCCAGAACTCCTAATAGCCCTCAAGCCTGTCGAACAGGCTCTACGCCATAAGTCGTTATTCGCGTTTGCTCTTAGTCCTATGTATGTACGCTCTTTTCGAAACGTAGATGGTGCATACGAGGAAAACCGCAGTTGTCGCCGCAAAAATGTACACAAGATTTCTGAGATTCAGCGATTGCCTTGAATACTCCTCAAGATGCACGGCATACGACGCATTCAAGCCGGCAAAGCGCACGCTAAGCTGTGAATAGTTGCCCATAAGAAGGCCGTAGTCGCGAAGAAGCGCGTAGTGTGTGGAGTTCAAAGTACGCAAAAGTGGATATGAAGCGTTGAGCACGCTGAAGCTTGTCTGAAGCTGGCTGAAACTCTGCAGAAGCGCCTCATAGCTTGCGCTGAGAGTGCTGAAGGTCACGTTCAGGTCTTTGTTGAGGATGTAAAGCTCTTGGTAAGAGGCGTTCAATGCGTCAAAACGCTGTTGTGCCTGGCTGTAGTTGTTCAAGAGGAGATTGAAGTTGTTCAGCAGGCTGTAATATGTAGTATTCAGCATCGTGAAATCTGACTGCAGTTGGGTCAGATTTGACTGCAGTCTCATGTAACTGTCAAGCAGGCTATAGTAAAGGTGCATGGCCTCAGAATAAATGATGGTAACGATCTGGTTTCTGTGCAGATAAGCAAAGTACAAGTGGACGTAAGTTCCATCAGAAGCATTCAGCACCGTGGGAATGACTTCTTGGCTGTCGATCAACACTATATGTGGTGAAGGCATTAACGCACTTGGAATGGCTATTCTGCAGAAGCCGTAAGAACCACTCGGACCAACGACCTTGAAGTGTATCATCTTGTTCGCTGTTTCCTGTCCCAAATCGAGAGAGAAAGACGAGATTGTTGAATTGCTGATAATGTAGGTGTAGTAGGTGCTACCTGCAAAGGTGATTACGAAAATCGACCATGGCCCCATCAGCGGATATCTATCCTGGTCATGCGCCCCTCCAGGCTTGCTTATGTTATACGGCGTGTCTCCTATGCCATCGCCACTCGAGTCACGGCCAGTGTAGTCACTCCAGTGGTTGCCTTCTCCTCGATAATCCCAAGAGTTCGCCACATCCTGTGTGAGGATCAAGACATTCCATGTATTTCCAAAGTTATTGTGATAGAAAGTGTTGTCATTGCTTGATTCGATACGCACCCCATTCTGGTTGTCACGTATGTTGTTGCCAAAGAATGTATTGGAGCTAGAAGACTGCAGAATAAGACCATATTGACTGCTACCAGACACATTATTGTTTGAAATGGCGTTATAACCAGAAGATTGGACAAAGATTCCAGTAAAACCGTTACTAGCGAAATTGTTGTTTGACACAAGATTGTTATTGCTGGATGAAGACAGGCTGAGTCCTATCTGCGAGTTGTTGTAGACACTATTACCCTGAATCACGTTGCTACTGGAGCGGAACAGCTCAATGCCTGAAAAACTACAATCATAGATATCATTATCTAAGATGAAGTTGTCTGACGAGATCGATAGATAGATTCCCCAATGGCTCGATATCGTATTATTAGTCAAATTGTTGCCATTCCTGAACTCAACGTATATACCATAGTCTCCATTCGTTATGGTGAAGTTGCTTATGCTAACGTTGCCTGCGCTTATGT
>CAYGYI010000135.1:0-4517 GCA_964354055.1 uncultured Candidatus Bathyarchaeia archaeon
GCTGTTGGACGTGAAGAGCATCTTTGCTCTCGGCTGGATCGGCGGCAACCGCATATTGCCAAAGCACATTTGGAAGCCAATCGTCACAGGTGCAATCGCGCCAAAACCCATCCCACCAGCAGCATGGGACCCGACGACGTTCGCTCCAGACCCGAACATGATAGGCTCGGGCGCGTGGAGGCTGGACGAGTATTCACCGGGCAACTACATACTGCTGCAGGCCAACAGGCCAGGAAGCGTCGTTAACACAGGCATAACCATCGACCCCAACGCAAACTCAGTACCAGTAACATCGACAAAAGGATACTTCAGGCTGAAGCCAAAGTATGTCAACATACACGCGGATAACTACGCGGCCAAGATACTTTGCACCGACAGCGTTCCACCGTGCAACAACCAGAAATGGATGTGGGTGACTTTGACGGCGACGGACCACAACCTGTGGCTGGAGGAATTCGACTTCCTTCAAACAGGCGAAGATCTGGAACTCATATGGCCAGAGGCCCACGGTTGCACATGGCACATAATGGAACACATAGGCATTGACATGCTCAGAGTAGTACCTGTCAATCCGCCAGGACCACCAGGTGCGAACATAGTGCTCTGCATTGAATACCTCAAACCAGGCAACATTTTGCACTGCGGCCAAGTGATAGAGGCGGTGAAAACCGTATACGTTGACGGCAACGTGATCGCCGGACCTACAGTAGAGTACGAGAAGCCATGCATCCCCATCGTGGAAACGTTCCCTGTGAACCTTACCAAGTGCTTCCACAATGCCACGCTGGTCAAAGACATTACGACCCAATGGTTCCTCACGCCCGACAACAGCCTAGTGCCTAACCCATACATGGGCCCGATTAAAGTGTGGTGGCCGATATGGGTTACCATCAGGGAAGACATCACTGGAAGCTACTACATCAACACGCAGCTGCTTGCTCCAGACTGCAAAGTCGACTTGAAAGACGTGTTCCTTGCTGGCAAATCATTCGGCGCAGTGCCAGGCGACAGTAAGTATAACTCGGTGGCAGACATTAACCACGACTATAAGATCGACCTCAAGGACTACTTCGCTATCGCTAAGAAATTCGGCAAGTGGTAAATAAGCCTAAAGCCTAAACAGTTTCCCTTTTTTTGTTTCTGCAAATTCAGTGGTTTCTATCATAAATAGCCCTGTATGTGTGGCACTGTAAGTATCAACAAAAATCCGGCCTAGACTATTGACCGAATTCCTTCTTTCTGCGGTAGACCAGTATGGTTCCAACAAGTGGCGTAAAGAACACTGGTAAGAAATAGTAGAGCAGTGAGTACCACACAATATAATGAGGTATGATCATCGATGTTGTCCAGGCACCCCCACCTGACAGAGCGCAACCTGTCCCCGAAATCATGCTCCATCTGTAGCTCTTTCGGGTCAAAAAGAGAATGCACGCGAGACCGCCAGACAATGAACCAAGCAGGCAAAGTGCCGCGAGCAATTGGTCATAAACGACCCAGCCTTGTGCAACTAGCTGCGGATACCACCGATAGATGTCCAAAAGTGCTCTGACTGAAAGGACGAATAGAATGAGGAATCCTGCAGTTGCGATAGCCATCAGCATGCCTCCGACCGACACATTGAGGGTTCTAGAGTCTGACGTGATCCCGTGGGCACAGTATGGGCAGTACAATGCATCATCAGGTGCCGCCCTGCCGCACTTTTGACATCTAGTGACCATTACATAGCATTAGTCTGCAACTTGAGTTAAGTATTGCGAAATTCTTTTGTGCTTCTGCACTGAACTAGTTATGGGGACAACTCCTGAAAACAATAACTTTGTGCATGTTGACAATGCTTTCTGCAATCGCCGCTTTGACGGCTGCTTCAGAAGTAGGATGCTCCAGCAACGTGCAATTGATCACAGTCGAGAACCACCATATCATTGAACTGAATTCCGATCAGCCTTATGTTGCTGGCTATCACGTGAACACGAAAGACTTGGGCACCCGCGAGAACGTTAATGCGACGGCCGTCACCGTGAGTTTCCCTTTAACCGACTCGAGTTTCTTTCCGTCTGGCAGTTGGCTCGGAGGAGGCATGTTTGTTCAAGCTCAGGACAGCAGGTTCAGACACGTCGACTACGGCTTCTACATGATGCTAGTGCTGGACGCGTCAGGCAACCTCTTTGTCGACTTGGGACTCCATCAAACAAGAGAAGGCACCTTGCCGCTGCAAATGCCTACAGAAGAAGTTGTCTATGCGTACACTTGGCGACTTGTGGGAGCGGATTATGCGACAGCGGTTGCGCTGCAGGCGATCTGGAATGGCAGTGGGTTCGTTCATTACTCGATTATTGTTTCTGGGGTCGGTTTCAGCCTTGCGTCAGTCAATGTTGCCGCACTGCCAAACTGCGAAAATATCATACGAAGATTCTATGCGGGAAACGCAGTGGTGGAACCGTTTCCTTTCAGCCGCTACGTAAACTTCTTCCAGTTCGGAGCAGTCAGCTCTGAACCTATGAACAACAACAGATGGAGTGTGAGCATAAGAGAACCCAAAGTGCTGAGACAAACAGGGTGGGTCATGGTTGACAGAGCTTGGGTCACACAAGGAGACATCTCATATCTAGACTGGGATTGGAGATGGGGCGGAACTCCCTACACGGGCGTTGATGTTGAGTACTACGGAAACCAACCAATTTCATATCCGCATGAGATTATTTTCTTCTTCAATGGCCACACTGCGTCTCCGGGAACAGTTCTTTGGGATACTGCTAGCTTACGGGGTGACTACGCTGAGAATGCTCGGCCATTTTGTCACGATTCGGCTCTCGGCACGGGAGAAATGCCCCCCTCCCTAGCAGTGATGATGTCTCTTACGTTAGTTGCTCTACTAGCTAACGTGTCGAGCAAACTTGCCAAGCATTCGACGAATCCTCGAAGGCAAATCGAGCATTGACGGTTTGAGAACAGATATGCGCCTTGGTTGGGCAATCATTTTAAGCAAGGTGTGCAGTTGTCTATTGCTAATAGTTTGAGGTGCTTGATTGGGTAAGAAAAAGGTCCGAAGCGAAGGGGAACTACATGAGTTGATAGTTCCTTCTGGTAGTGATGTTTTGGGTGTATGCACGAAGCTTCTTGGGTTTGACCGTCTTCTTGTGAAGTGTCAGGATGGGCATGAAAGGTTATGCCGGATTCGCGGCAAGATGAAAAGAAGAGTCTGGATAAGACTGGGAGACACTGTTCTGGTGTCTCCATGGGATTTCCAATCGGACAAACGCGGCGACGTTTTCATACGTTACACGAGGGGACAGGTGGAGACACTTCGCAGAAAAGGTCTGTTGATCAACTGATTCTTTCTGCTCATGGTCGGCGATTGGCAGGTGTCTTTTAGAAAGCGCGTTGACAAGAGGCTGGATAACAGGGAAAAGAGTTACGAAACCGGACGGCTGATGAGGGAAAAGCGAAGCGAGGAATATGATGCTCTTGAGGAAGTTTTTGACCGCTCGACACTCATGATAATCTACGATCTTATGAACAAGGGCGTGATAGACGAGATCCACGGAGTTGTTAACGCAGGAAAAGAGGCGAGAGTCTATTGGGGCAAGGACAAGTTAGGAAAGGAGCTTGCGATCAAGATCTATTTGACGCTTTCTGCAGAATTTCGCAAAGGCATACTCAGATGCCTTCAGGCTGATCCAAGGTTCAAAGGAGTGCGACGCGATACTCGATCGCTGATATTCGCATGGGCACAGAAGGAATTCAAGAACCTTCAACAGGCAACTAGAGCGAAAGTTCGTGTGCCCAAGCCAATAATCGTCAGAAACAACGTTCTTATAATGGAGTTCATCGGAAAAGACGGCTTGAACGCTCCCTCATTGAAAGAGCTGCCGCCAAAGAATCCCCAGAGAATCTACATGACGCTTCTGGCCTACTTGAAGAGACTCTACGGCAAGGCTGAACTTGTTCACGGGGATCTGAGCGAATACAACATCATGGTTTGGAACGGTCACCCTGTGATTTTCGACGTTTCACAGGCAGTCTCAGTTTCACACCCTATGGCTGAATATCTGCTACGCAGAGACCTGCTGAACCTGAATAAGTATTTTAGCAGGTTAGGCATTAAGGTCCTATCAACCGAGGAATGTTATAGGCAGGTTACAGAGCATGGCCGGAACTAACACTTTACTGAAAATTCCCAAAGAACGAATAGGAGTTCTAATAGGGCAGGAAGGCGAAACCAAAACGGGCATTGAGAAAGCACTATCAATCGAGCTTCAAATAGATAGCGAGGCTGGAGATGTTACATTGACTCTGGCCAAGAACGCTCAAGACCCGTGTTTGCTCTTTAGAGGAAAAGATGTCATAAACGCCATCGGTAGAGGCTTTTCTCCAGAACATGCGTTTCGGCTAATTAGAAACGAGGACGCAATTCTGGACATCATAGACTTGAGAACTACTTTTGGGAAATCCGAGTCCGACATTAAGCGCGTAAAGGGACGGATAATCGGGATGAACGGCAAGACCCGCCAGTTAAT
>CAYGYI010000136.1:0-4491 GCA_964354055.1 uncultured Candidatus Bathyarchaeia archaeon
TTTTGAAACGGCACCCGTCTCGTCCCGGCATCCATAACCCTAACCGCCTCAATCCGCTCAATCTTCTGACAGGGTGCAGTCAACATTATCACAAGCGTATCCATTAGAAAACCTGGATTGATTCCCGTGCCTAATATCGTAACATCATGCTTCTTGGCCAGCGCATCAAGTTTCTTCGCAAGCTCGGGTTCAGTTGTGTTTGGATATGACAGCTCTTCGCATGTGGAAATGACATTTACTCCATGCTTGACGATTGACGCAATCTGTGGGAAAGTGTCCTTGAGGAAAGATGAGGTTGCATGGATAGCCACGTTTGCCTTCGTCTTTGAAAGCAAGGCATCTACGTCATTCGTAACGCGTAAGCCCAACTTCTCTTTGAGGCCTAGAACCTCGCCTAGATCCTTACCTACCTTGTCCTTGGCTACATCCACGACGCCAACAATCTCAACGCCTTCCTTCTTCAAAAGAAACTTGGCAAACATGCTGCCGACCGCGCCAACGCCGTATAGCACAATTCTGACCTTGCCCAAACTGGTTCAGCTCCTGTTTTTCTATTGCGCCTGACTCTATAAAAGTAGAATGCTGCCGATTTGCCGGCTGGTCCATGGGGTTTCTGGAACCTTTACGTTTGTAAAACTCTTATATGTAGGGGAAACCAAAATCAATTGTACAGAGGATTCAGAACGTGAAAACCAATGCTGCCGCCGCCCAGAAGGCAGTTATTGACAGGATTCTTGACGCTGAAAAACTCAAATTCTGCTTCGACTGCGGCATCTGCACGGCCAGCTGTTCGATGACTGAACTGCTGGGAAAAGACTACAACCCGAGAGGGCTTCTGGAGAGAATTGTTCTAGAACCGGAGAAGGCGTTAGCTTCAGAGGAACTGTGGCTCTGCGCATGGTGCTACCGATGCTACAAACGATGCCCACAGGCTTTGAAGCTGCCGGAAATACTTCTGCTGATGCGAGCCACTGCAGTAAAACAGGGACAAACCGAACCACTTGAACGGGCGCTGCGAAAAATCGTTGAGAACATACCCTTGCCGCTTGTGACTGCGATGGTTTGCTTTCACCCAGAACGCGCAGGCTTGAACAGAGAAGAAACACTCGAAAGAACAGAAAAACTGCTCCACGAGTACTCGAAACCTGCGAAGAAGAAAAAGAAGACGACGGACTCTTCTGAAGCAAAAGTTGCAGTAATAGGGTCGGGGCCTGCCGGACTTACGGTTGCGTCTGAACTTAGTCGCAAAGGATACAATGTGACGATTTTTGAGTCAATGCCGCAGGCGGGTGGAATGCTGCGGAAGGGAATACCAGAATACCGCCTGCCTAGGAAGGTGCTTGCCAAAGAGCTTGAATTCATCAAGGAGCTAGGCGTTGACATCAAGACTGGCGTGACTATTGGAAAGGACAGGAAGTTTGAGGATTTGCGGAAGGAAGGATACCACGCCGTATTCGTCGGCGCAGGCGCTCACAAAAGCCAGAAACTGAACATTGAAGGCACAAACTTGAAGGGAGTCACGAATGCCCTTGACTTCCTGTGGAACGTCAATTCTGGAGACAAATTCGAGGCAGGCAAGAACGTTGTGGTGATAGGCGGCGGAAACGTCGCGATTGACGCTGCTAGAAGCGCCTTGGCTGCTCGCACGGCTCTGAAGCTAGGTGCCAAGGAGGTTGTTATTCTCTACCGCAGGTCAAGAGAGGACATGCCCGCAAACCCGTGGGAAGTCAAGGAAGCTGAAGAAGAAGGCGTGAAGCTGGAATTCTCTGTCTCACCCATCAAAATAACAGGAGAAGGCAGGGTCTCAGCTATTGAATGCATCCGAACTCAGCTAAGCGAACCAGACGAGGCTGGCAAAAGAAAAGTGGTGCCAATACAAGGATCAGAATTCAAGCGAGATGCGGACATGGTAATCCTCGCAATAGGCGAATCGCCTGATGTCGGGTTTTTGCCGAAAGAGATTGAAGTGAACGAGAACGGCACGGTTTGGGTCAACCCCGTAACTATGGAGACGAGTATGTCTGGCGTTTTTGCGGGTGGAGATGTGGTTACGGGACCTGCGTCGGTGATTGAGGCCATCCGCGACGGCAAGATCGCAGCATCGTCGATTGAAGGTTACTTGAAATCTTTGGAAAGGTAAGAGAATGGCAGAGAAAAAGGAACCGGAACCTAAGCAAGGCGTTGATGAGCCTCGTATCGGAGTGTATGTTTGTCACTGCGGTCTAAACATCGCAGGCTCCGTGGACTGCGTAGAGGTCGCTAAATTCGCCGCAACGCTTCCGCATGTTGTTCTGTCGAAGGACAACCGATACACGTGCTCGGATCAAGGGCAAGACTTGATCAAGAAGGACATAAAGGAGAGCAAGCTCAACCGCGTGGTCGTGGCCTCCTGCTCACCACGCCTCCACGAGCCAACGTTCCGCAAAACATGCGAAGAAGCAGGATTAAACAAGTACCTTTTCGAGATGGCGAACATACGTGAGCAGTGCAGTTGGGTTCACTTGTACGACAGGGAGGCCGCCACGGAAAAGGCGAAGGACCTCGTGAAGGTAGCGGTTGCGAAGGCTGCTTTGCTCGAGTCTGCCCAAGAATCTGAAGTGCCTATAACTCGAAAGGCTCTGATCATCGGCGGCGGTGTGGCAGGCATTCAGGCTGCGTTGGATCTTGCAGACACAGGCTACAAAGTGTATCTAGTTGAAAAAGAGCCAAGCATCGGCGGCATGATGGCGCGCATAGACAAGACCTTCCCAACCATGGATTGCTCTATCTGTATACTGGCACCAAAAATGTCTGACGTGGGACACCATCCTAACATCGAGCTGCTGACGAACAGCGAGGTTGCGGAAGTGAAGGGCTACATAGGCAACTTTCACGCTAAAGTGTTGAAGAAGCCGCGGTATGTGACGAAGGACTGTTCTGCCTGCGGCGAGTGCGCGAAGGTTTGCCCTATCGTAACGCCTAACGAGTTTGATGTGGGGCTTGCAATTAGACATGGCATTTACACGCCTTTCGCTCAGGCGGTGCCTTCCACGTACATAATCGACATGAGCAAGTGCCTCAACAAGGACGGCGTGGTTGTCTGCGACAAATGCATGAAGGCATGCGAACGGCAGGCCGTGAAGTACGAGATGCAGCCTGAAACCGTCGACTTTGAAGTGGGCACGATAATAGTTGCCACAGGCGCCGACGTGTTCGACCCAACCGCCCTGCCTGACTATGGTTACGGCAGGTACCAGAATGTTATTACGTCTCTCGAGTTTGAGAGGTTGATTAATGCGGGCGGGCCTTCTGCGGGGCACTTGATTAGGCCAAGTGATCAGCAGATTCCCAAACGCGTGGCCTTTGTGCAATGTGTGGGTTCGCGCTCCAATAAGAGCGGGAGACTTTACTGCAGCAATGTTTGTTGCATGAACACGATCAAGGACAGTCTGCTGATCAAAGAGCACTGGCCTGAGACCGAGATCTACGTGTTCTACGTTGACATACGCGCTTATGGAAAGGGATTTGAAGACCTGTATACGCGTGCCAGAAAGGCAGGCGTGGTCTTCGTCAGGGGACTGCCTGCAGAGATCGTGGAGGACAAGAAAACCAAGAACGTGTGGCTCATAGGCGAGAACTCGCTTCAGAAAGAGATTTACAAGATAAACGTTGACCTCGCCATACTGTCTATAGGTCTTGAACCGAGAAAGGATAGCGAAGTCATTCAGCGCCTGCTGACGCTTTCCAGAACACAGGACGGCTTCTTCATGGAGGCCCATCCGAAGCTGAGACCAGTTGATGCGGCCACGGGTGGAGTGTTCTTCGCTGGTTGCGCTGAGGGGCCGAAGGACATAAAGGACAGCGTCACGCAGGCCAGCGCTGCCGCGGCGCGTGCGGGAATACTGATGGCTCAGGGAAAAGTGACCGTTGAGGCGATCACGCCTATTGTGTTTCCTGACAAGTGCAAGGTCTGCGGGCTGTGCGTGAAAGTTTGCCCATATAACGCCATAGTTTTGAACAAGGATTTGAAGCGAATCGAGCTGATAGAGGCTGCCTGTCGCGGATGCGGGACGTGCGCGGCAGAATGCCCCTTCGGAGCGTTGACTCAGAAGCATTTCACAGACAAACAGATCGTGGCGCAGATAGACGCCGTAACTGAGAATAACCCTGAAAAGAAAGTTGTGGCCTTCTGCTGTAACTGGTGCTCCTATGCAGGCGCAGACTTCGCGGGAGTCAGCCGAATGCAGTACCCGCCCAATGTGCGTATCATAAGAACAATGTGTTCCGGACGCGTGGCACAGAAGTTTGTTGAGAGAGCCTTCGCAAGAGGCGCCGCAGCCGTGCTCGTTGCAGGCTGCCACATTGGCGACTGCCACTACATAAACGCCAACTACCAAACACAGAAACGAGTCGAGCGTTTGTGGAAGAAGATGGAGCAGAACGGATTGAATAAGGAGAGGTTGCAGCTGCTGTGGGCTTCAGCTGCGGAAGGCGAGAAATTCGCTTCAAAAG
>CAYGYI010000137.1:0-355 GCA_964354055.1 uncultured Candidatus Bathyarchaeia archaeon
AGCGCATCCGGGCTTTCCTGACCTTCTGGGTTTCGGCAGACGCGAAATGCAGCTTGCACCTGAGGAGGTGGAAAACTACACACTGTATCAGGTCAGCGCTCTTCAGGGATTTGCGCAGGTCGCCGGTGTCAGACTTCAGCACGTTAAACCTCATGGTGCGTTGTACAACATGGCTGCGGAGAAAGAGAAAGTGGCTAAACCGATAGTTGACGCCGTTAAGGCTTTGGATGCTAGATTGATAATTTTCGCACCTCCGAAATCGGCGCTGGCCAACACCGCCGCCAAAGCAGGATTGAAAGTTGCTCACGAGTTTTTCGCCGACAGAGCCTACAACCCTGATGGCACTCTTCTGTCC
>CAYGYI010000137.1:365-4469 GCA_964354055.1 uncultured Candidatus Bathyarchaeia archaeon
CCAATTCGATAATCGAGAAGCCGTCAACGGTGGTTGAAAGAGCAGTCAGAGCAGTTACTGAGGGTACGGTGGCTGCTTTCAGCGGCGAAATCGTGAAGCTCGGTGTGGTTCACACTATTTGTGTTCATGGAGACAACCCCGCGGCGGTTGAGCTTGCAGAGGCCTTGCATGAGGGCTTGATCAAGGCAGACATTGAAGTCAAGCCTGTGAGCAGTTTCATCTAACATGCTTGGGATGCCTATGAAGGCTGAGGCTCACCCATCTGCACGATACCTGCCTTTTGGTGACAGCGCATTGCTTGTCGAGTTTGGCAACTTCATAAGTTTGGAGGCAAACCTCAAGGTTATAGCCCTAGAGGATGCCGTGGCGAAAGCTTCTATTCACGGGGTGAAGGAGCTTGTGCCTACGTACAGATCTCTGCTGATTCGCTACGATCCTCTGGAGATAGGCTATGAGCAGCTTGTTTTCCGTGTAAGCGAAATCGAGAAGGCTCTCAAGATAGGCTCCGCAAGCGACGGTCGAAAGATCGTTGTGCCCGTGGTGTATGGCGGCGAATATGGGCCTGATCTTGCCTTCGTGGCGCGTGAGCATGGTTTGGCCGAGGAGCAGGTTGTGCGTCTGCACGTTGGCAGGAACTATAGGGTTTACATGATCGGGTTTGTGGCTGGTTTTCCATATTTGGGCGAAGTTGCGGACGAGATTGCCACGCCGCGTCTTGAAACGCCTAGGCTGAAAGTGCCTGCAGGTTCGGTGGGCATTGCGGAGAAGCAGACGGGCATTTACCCATGTGAGGCGCCCGGCGGATGGCAGATAATCGGCAGAACGCCGCTGAAACTGTTCGATCCACTTCAGCAACCTCCTGCATTGCTGAAAGCAGGAGACGTCATCAGCTTTAAGCAAATCTCGGAAAAGGAATTCAAGGCCACGCAGAAGACAGGCTTAAACGCGGTCTCCACGAGGGATGACGGCAAATGAAGCTTTTTCAGGTGTTGAAACCTGGTCTGTTCACGACTGTTCAGGACGCGGGAAGATACGGGCACCTCAGGTACGGTGTTCCTGTTTCGGGCGCTATGGACACTTTCTCGTTGGTTGCTGCCAACCTGCTCGTAGGCAACAGTGAAGGCAGCGCGTGTCTTGAAACCACGCTTGTCGGGCCTGAGCTTCAGGTGCCGAGTAGCACGCAGATTGCCATTACGGGAGGCGCGTGTTCACCTCAAGTTAATGGACAGATCGTTCCAGCGTGGCAGACGCTGACAGTTCAGAAGGGCGACACGATTTCTTTTGGAAAGATGGAGAGTGGCTGCCGCGCCTACATTGCAGCGAGAGGAGGAATCGATTCGCCATTGGTTCTGGGCAGCAGGTCCACTTATGTGAGGGGGGGTTTTGGCGGAGTCGGTGGTAGGTCGTTGAAGGCAGGCGATGTTGTTGATGGGTTTGTTGCGCCACAGTTTGAGGTGGCGCGTTCAATGCCTACAGAGTTGGTGCCACAGTTCACAAATCCTCATGTGGTGCATGTTGTCTTGGGGCCGCAGACCGATATGTTCACAGACAAAGGCGTGGAAACGTTTCTGTCAAGCCAGTACAGAATTACTGTCGAATCGGATCGTATGGGCTACCGTCTTGAAGGTCCAGTCATTGAGCACAAGGAGAAGGCTGACATTGTTTCGGACGCGCTTTTGCCTGGCGCGGTTCAGGTGCCCAAGAATGGAAGACCGATCGTGATTATGCGGGATGCTCAGACCACGGGTGGCTATACCAAGATCGCCGTGGCAGTGACTTCTGATGTTGACGTGCTTGGGCAGGCGAAACCTAATGACACTATCGAGTTTTGCAAGGTCTCGGTTCAGCAAGCGCAGATCATGGCGTCTGAATATCGTAGGCGCTTGACCAGTCTAGGTCGAATGCTAAGCAGACTGTGAAGGCGATAAAGGTTTAAGTTGCGCGTTTGTGCTCATGCCTGAGGGGCGACCACATGCGGAAATGTGCAGGAGTTCACAGGAAAGGCACACTTTCCCTTCTGGATATTATCAACGACGTGAAGGCGCAGCCAGGCTTCAGCAAGGCGGGTGCGATTGCCACGTTTGTGGGCGTTGTTCGAGGCGAAAATCCGAAGGGCGAGAAGGTTCATAAGCTGGAACTAGAGGCCTACGAAGAGAAGGCAGACGAAACGCTGGCACGCATATGCAACGATCTCAAAAAGAAACCCGGCGTCGTGGACGTTCAGATTCACCATCTGCTCGGTGAGTTCAACGTCGGCGAGGATCTTGTGTACGTTGTGGTCGCAGGTGCGCATCGTAAGGAGGTGTTTTCCGTTTTGGAGGAGACTGTGGAGCGCTACAAGAAGGAGGCGCCGATCTTCAAGAAGGAATACGCTTCCGCTGGCAGAGGAAGGGTTCAAGCTCGCTGGTGGACAGACCCCAAACGCGATAGTTAGGGAGTTGTGTGCAGAAAGCTCAAGGTTAAGAATTCTCTATTTTCGACTGATCAAAAATCTTCCGACATTGTTTCTTGAGCACTCGCAATTTTCTATGTCAACACGGACTCTACATTCAAGTTAAGAACTATTTCGGCTATGTCGCTTGCGTACTCGGCAGTTCTTCTTACGCTTTCTATTAGCAGCCTTACGTTGGCGATTTCGTCAATTCCGGTTTTCTTAGATGAAATCGCAGCCTCTTTCTCCAATGCTATAACGTCTTTTGCTCTTTCGATCACTTTTTCTGCTGCATTGAAGTCTCGTTTGAACAGTGAGTCTATGGCGTCGTCAAACATGGAAATCGCGAGGTTGCTCATTTTTTCGATTTTGCCAAGCGTTTCTTCGTTTATTTGCTTCTTCAGGAGCAGAACATTCTCTGCAATGTTTGTAGCGTGATCTGCAGTTCTTTCCACCGACTTTGTGATAAGTCTGTGGCCGAGACAGTCTCTTGCGTTTGACAATCCAACCTCCTTAATAATTCGAGGATCATTGATGGCTAGTTTGAGTTGGCGAATTATGTACAGGTTGAATCTGTCGACTTCTGTGTCTGTGGCAATGACGGCCTTTGCCAGCTGATGGTCAAGTTGTTTGAGCGCTGTTAACGCATCTCTGTGCATCGACGAAGTTATGATTGCCATTCTTCTCAACGCGCTTTCGACAGTGAGCTCTGGGTAGCTGAGCAAAACCTGCAAGGTCAGTTCAGCAGGAGTATCCGTTACAATTTCTGTTCCAACCAAGAAATGGCGTGCGAAGTCTTTTAGGGCGTTTCTTTGCTGAGAGGAAAGCAGTTGTTGATTCTGAGCCTTTATATGAATCATGTTGTAACCGACTAGGTAAGTTGAAACTGTTTTTCTTATTGCTGAACTGGGATTGTCGTTCTGCAGAACTCTGATGTAGGCTTCTTCTGTTTTCTCTTTTTTCCTCAGTTCCGAGGTGAGAATTGACAGTGAGCCGTCTTCCTCCTCACGCAATGCCAGCGGGCTTCCCTTGCTGAGATGATTTCGACTGACCCATTTCTTTGGCAATGAGAGAATATACGTAGAGCCTCCTGTAATCTGCAGTTTTCTGGTTTCATCGCTTCCTCTTCTATGGTTGCTTGACATTGCCGGTTCCTTTATAGTTGTAGAACATACCTATTGATAAACGTTTTTCCTATATAGACTATAAATATTATGTGCGGAATCTATATACCAGCTAGCGACTTTTTAGACATTCAGAAACGTGAATGAATGATGGAGGAAAGAAAATGAACATCAAAATAGTCGTCGCGTGTCTGGTTGTCGGTTTACTAATCGGCCTAGGCGTTGGATATATGGTCGCGCAACGGGTAACACCCGCTCAAACTACCGAATTGAGCGGCAACATAGTGGTCAAAGGCTCGGATACCTTACTCATCGTAGCGCAGCAATGGGCTGAGAATTTCATCAGCCTGCATCCCAGCGTAAGCGTGCAAGTGGCTGGCGGTGGTTCAGGAACAGGTTTCGTTGCCCTCAGAGATGGAACCACAAATATAGCAGACGCTTCTAGAGAGATCAAAACTTCCGAATTGGATGCATGCAAAGCCAATGGCGTGAATCCTATCGAATGGGTCGTAGGCCTTGATGGTATATCCATAGTAGTTCACCCGAGCA
>CAYGYI010000138.1:0-4464 GCA_964354055.1 uncultured Candidatus Bathyarchaeia archaeon
GTCTGTTTGAATGTGACCGGTTTATTAAGAGATTTTTCAGAATTGAACCCGATTCTATTCCTAATTTTGCCAAATTCTAACCGGGTTCGAGTGCCCGAAAAATGAGGCACATGTTTATTACTATAGCCCAAATAGCTTTAACTGAAATCTTCAGTCTACGCGGAGCGGATTGGATGGCTGCTAGTGCGCGTCCATTCAAGTACTTACTTGGATGGCTGATCGCGGGCACCAGAGGTGGCGCAACTCGTGCCAAAATAATCGAAACCCTAAAGGAGACCCCGCAAAACGCAAATCAACTTGCAAACCTGCTTGAAATGGATTACAGAACTATAAGGCATCACCTTGCGGTTCTTGAGAAAAACAGAATTATCACGTCTGCTGGAGATAGATATGGCACTACATACTTCCTTTCGCCCGGAATGGAGGACAATTACGCTTTGTTCGAGGAGATTCTGAAGAAAATCTGGAAAAAGTAGAAAAAGGGGTAAAACTGATGAAGTACCATATGAACAAAAGCATGAGAGTTTGGTTGATACTGGCAACTCTAATAGTGGTAGCTACTCTGGCAGCACTGTGGGCCACGTCAACTTTCTGGTTTCCACTTTCTCCTTGGGAACACCGCCTACCACCTCCACAGAATATCCCTGGAGACGTCGAGTTTTTCTACACAGCAAAAGCTGTAGTCTCCACGATCAACGTGACGCTTCTAATCTTCCTCCTACTCACTTACATTGGCATATACAGAAAGACACGATCCGAGTTCACGATCGGACTGATAGTATTTTCAGCTGTTCTTCTTCTGAACGCTCTTGCCTCCAACCCTTTAGTAATCTGGGTTTTCGGTTTTCGACCGTTTGGTCTAGGACCGTTTGCCCTGCTACCAGACCTGTTTACATCTGCAGCATTGGCAGTACTACTATACCTCAGCGTGAAATACTAGGAAACAACACTTAAATGACGAGATACAGGGGCTGTCAAAGCCGTATTCCTGTAATATGAACTGGCCGCAAATGAGCAACTTTATAGCCAATGGTTTTCTCCACTGACGAGCGCAAAACACTGCTATTCCAAGAGAGAAACGAGAGCTTGCGGAAGATGGACAATGTACGCTTCAGTCTCATTCAGGCGATTGGCACTTTGGACATATATATGTGGCCGTGGTTCCTGTTTTGATTTTTTCTATGGTTGTTCCGCATTTTGGGCATGGTTTGCCAGTTTTGTAGCCTACGAGAAACAAGTCACCTGTGAATCTTCCTTTTCGTCCGTAGAAGTCCTTCTCGTAGGCCAAACCGCCCATTTTGATGCTCTTGTTCAGGACCTCTCTGACCGCTCTGTACAGGCCCTCTATCTCTTTCTCTGAGAGCGTCGAGATTTTTCGGTTCGGATGTAACTTTGCAATGAAAAGCGGATCCTGCACGTACACGTTTCCGATGCCTGCCAAGTTCTTCTGATTCAGCAGAAACGCTTTCACGTTCGTCCTTTTCCTCTTGATCAGTAGCTCCTTAAAGTACTCCAACGTGACGGCTTTGTCTGTGACCGACTTGCCGAGGCCGGTGGTCATCTTGTGTCTAGGCAGATCTTTTTCTGCAGCGAGGTGAATGTAGCCGAACCACCAGAAACGCGCCGTGAAGCCACTCTTGTCGGAAAAGCTCACTCTGAAGTGAAAGGTGCTAGGAAGCTTCTCAGAAGGCCTGAAATAGACCAGTTCCGCACCCATGCCAAGATTGATTAGCAGAAAATACTTCGGCTCTAACTCCACGAATATCCACTTGCCTCGGCCGAAAACTCGCTTGACTGTTTTGCCTTTAATTGTCTTGGTGAACAGTGACACAGGCATGTTCAAGTTCTTAGGTTGCTTCGCCTCGATCTCCGAAACACGTTTTCCAGCAAGCTCTTTGTCCATCTGCTTTGCGATCACGGTTATCTCAGGCAGTTCAGGCATGCCTTTCACAGCGCAATAGTGAGCCGTGCGCTAGTATGTAAGTTTTAGCGTCTCAGACCACAGTTTGATAGGTTTTAAATATCATCCACAAGATATGCTCTTCTAATGTGGGGTTCATGTATGAATAAGTGGGAATGCGTGGTCTGCGGTTACGTTTATGATCCCGATGTTGGCGATCCTGACAATGGCGTGAAGCTTGGTACGCCTTTCGAAAAGTTGCCTGACGACTGGGTATGTCCTGTATGCGGAGCCGCCAAAGACCAATTCGTCAAAAAAGACTAGCTGTCTTAGCATTGTTCGAAAGTTTAATACTCTCGCCCACAGCAAATTGAATGTAGATACTTATGGTCATCACCAAGATCAAGAAGCGCGACGGACGCGTTGTCGATTTTGAGGCAGATAGAATAAAGGACGCGGTGCACAAGGCCTTCATAGCGATTGAGCTTGGAAATGGAGAAAAGGCCGAAGCCACGACACGCGAAGTCGTCAAGCTTCTGGAAGAACGGTTTGAGGGAAAAGTCCCGTCTGTTGAGGATGCTCAGGACATCGTCATAGAGGTTTTGAAGAAGAACGGTTACCAGAGGGTGGCCGACGAATATGAGGTTTATAGGAAAAAGAAGCAACTCATACGCAAACTTCGCCAAAACCTCGGAATCAGCGAGCCGAAGCTCACTGTCAACGCCCTCGAAGTCCTAGACAGGCGATATTTGCTGAGAGACGTGAATGAAAACGTCATCGAAACACCTGCGCAGTTGTTTATGCGGATTGCGAAGGCCATTGCCAAAGTCGATGAGCAGTTCGGCGAAGACTCCGTGGAAAGCGAGAAGATTTTTTATGAGATGATGGCGCGGCTTGAGTTCATGCCTAACTCGCCTACGCTTTTCAACGCAGGCACCAAGCTCGGCCAGCTCTCAGCCTGCTTCGTCTTGCCCGTCGAAGATTCTCTGGAAAGCATATTCGCTGCCGTCAAGAATCTGGCCATAATCGAAAAGAGTGGCGGAGGCGTGGGCTTTGACTTCTCGCACCTTCGGCCGAAGGGCGACATCGTCAGCTCCACCAAAGGCGTTGCCTCAGGCCCAGTCAGCTTCATGCGTGTCTTCGACACCGCAACCGAAGTCATCAAGGCAGGTGGAAAACGCCGCGGCGCCATGATGGCGATTCTCAGATGCGACCATCCAGACATAACCGAATTCGTAACCAGCAAACAAACACCAGACTTCCTCACCAACTTCAACATATCCGTCGCCATAACTGACCAATTCGTCGAAGCCCTCGAAAAAGACGAAGAATACTGGCTAGTCAATCCCAGAAACAAGGAGAAAACACGCAAACTCAAAGCCCGCACAATCTGGGACCTAATAACCCACTCAGCATGGGCCACAGGCGACCCAGGCATAGTCTTCATCGACGAAATCAACCGACACAACCCCACACCCGCAGTAGGCAAAATGGAGTCCACCAACCCGTGCGTGACAGCCGACACCTGGATCATGACAGTGGAAGGCCCTAGACAAGTCTATGATTTGTTGGGTAAAGGCTTCACAGCAGTTGTAAATGGCGAGGAATGGAACGGCTCGAAAGAAGGCTTCTTTCCAACTGGAACTAGACCAGTTTATGAACTTGACACAAACGAGGGCTTTGGAATACGCCTGACAGGAAACCATCTTGTGATGAGAGCTAAGAAGCTCATCAGGTGCGTGTTTGAGACAGAATGGATTAAGGCTGCCGAAGTGAAGACCGGTGACAAACTCGTCATAAATGATCACAGAAGCCTTGAAGAGTGGCCAGGGGAACACACTGAAGCAGAAGGCTACCTGATTGGCCTACTGCTTGGCGACGGCACCCTTCAGAAAGACAAAGCAATTCTCTGCTCATGGGGAGAAGACGAAGGCTCAAAGGCAATACGATCACTTGCTTTTTCATACGCAAAGGTGATGCCTCATCGTTCTGACTTCTGTGGCTGGTGGAAAGTCAAGAACCGTGGCGAGTATCGTATGGCAATAGGTCACCTAAAGCAGCTTGCATTGAAGCTGGGAATGAGGCCAGGCTCCAAGAAGATCACGCCAAAGGTGGAGAAAACGTCTTCTGATTTCCACAGAGGCTTCTTGCGGGGAATCTTTGACGCAGATGGCTCTGTTCAAGGCAGCCAAGCTAAAGGAGTCAGCGTTAGGCTGGCCCAGAGCGACTCCGGCACCCTTAAAGCAGTCCAACGTATGCTGTTGAGGCTTGGCATATTTTCAATCATATACATGAACCGAAGAAAGCTAAGCTTTGGAAAAATGCCGGATGGAAAAGGCGGAAAAAGAAAATATATTCGCCAACCTCAGCACGAACTCGTGGTCTCTTCCGAGAATCTAGTGCGGTTTCTTGAAAGAATTGGCTTCGGTGATTCATTCAAGACAGAAAGGCTAACGAATGCAGTGAAATCCTACCGAAGACAACCGAATCGGGAACGATTTGTAGTCACAGTCAAAGAAATGATGCCAGTCGTACATGAGGAAGTCTTCGACGCCACCGTCTCA
>CAYGYI010000139.1:0-2521 GCA_964354055.1 uncultured Candidatus Bathyarchaeia archaeon
ATACTTCACAAACGAGGCCTTGGTCTTAAGGTAGATGACGTCTATCTTGTGTTCGATCTCGTTGACCTTTTTGGCGCCCTCTACGGCTTCAGCTGAACTCGCAGATAGCTTCTCAATACTTCCCCGCAAAGCCTGCGCGCAGTCAACCAGTATCGCCGTCATGCGTACCGTATTGTCGCAAAGCTCTGCTGGAAGACGTGTGTCCAAAAGCATCTCAATGCACCGGGCTGCGTCTTTGGCGTGGTCTGCAAGCGTGTCCAGCCTCTTCACGAGATGAAGCAGGTCTTCACGATAGTCCGCAAACAGCGCCGCGCCTTTGCTCAGTTCCTTGAAGACGTCCATTCGCAGTTTGTCCACTTCTTCCTCGGCCTTGAACAGGTACTCAATGCGCTGTGAGGCCTCTGCCTTCTTGCCCTCGGAGACGCCCTTCATTGCTTGATACAGCAACGTCACCGTGTCAAGGGCCTTCGAAATCTGTTCTTGAGCAAGATCCAACGCCTTTGTTCTTCGGCGTCTTTCAAACCAAGTGTAGCTCTTCTTTTCCATCTTTCACGAGTCTCCTTCTGAATTACTTTCTTAACGCGACACTTATAACATTTCTTAAGGTCAAGTCTTTCACGACAATTTCACCTTAGCAAAATCTTTTCGCCTGTGACAATATAGGCTATCGACTCGCCCACGTAAGTAGCATGGTCGCCAATTCTCTCCAAGTATCTCACCACGAGAATGTTGCAGATTATGCATTTTGTCATTGGAGGCGCAGCTGCTAGAAGGTCGAGGTACTTGAAGTAGATTTCATCTACTTCGTTCTCAGTTGTGGCCAGTGTCTTAGCGAGCCCCACGTCGAGATTTTTCAAAGCTGTGATGCTCGTGTGAACCATTTTCAACACTTTGTCGGTCATCTCCTGCATGGTCTTCTCTTGATAGGCGCACTTCTGGGATTTGGCAAGCCTCTCATGCGCAAAAGAGATGTCCCACGCATAGCGACCATACCTTTCAAGGTCATATCCGATTTTCATGTAGGACTTTATAGTTCGCAGATCCGAAGCTACAGGCTGATACTTCGCGATCAACTCAAACACTTTGTCTTCAACATCCACACTCATGTTCACCAGAATTTCGGAAAGCGAACCCACCCTCTCACGCACATCGGCACCTCGCAGAAAACCCTCAACGGAAACAGTCACCGCCTGCTCAGCAGCCTCGCCCATCTTGAACAGCATAGTTGACAACTCCTCCAAACCTGCATCCAACAATCTACTCATACTTCCTCACCTAACCGAACTCTCCAGTTATGTACTTCTCGGTCAGTTTACTCTTTGGGTTTTCGAAAATATCTCCAGTCAACCCATACTCCACAAGCTCACCCAAGTATAGAAAGGCAGTGTAGTCAGAGATCCTTGAGGCTTGTTGCATGTTGTGGGTGACAATCACAACCGTGTATTCCTGTGATAGGGTGCGAATTAGGCTTTCAATTTTGGCTGTTGCCATTGGATCAAGCGCTGAACAGGGCTCATCCATCAAGATGACCTCAGGCTCTACTGCAAGAGCTCTAGCTATACAGAGCCTCTGCTGCTGGCCGCCTGAAAGATCCATGGCAGAAGACTTCAGCCTGTCTACAACCTCACCCCACAAAGCAGCCTTCCGCAGATTAGTCTCAACAATCTTATCCAAAGCCTCCTTCTTGTGCGTTCCATGGATTCGTGGCCCATATGCCACGTTATCGTAGATCGATTTCGGGAACGGGTTGGGCTTCTGGAAAATCATGCCTACCTTCCTTCTCAACTCGACTACGTCATAACCATCTTCGTACACGTTCTTTCCATCCAACAGAACGTCGCCCGTAGTTTTTGCCTTGCCCACAAGCTCGTTCATTCTGTTGAGGCTCTTGATAAATGTGGATTTGCCACAGCCTGAAGGCCCAATTACGGCAGTGACTCTCTTAGTGAGCATCTGGAGCGATACGCTCTTAATTGCATGAACTTCTCCGAAGGACACGCTGAGGTTCATCGTTTCCATCTTCACCGACAACGTCTACCAGTTCCTCCTCCTTCGGTATCTCATCCGAACAACGATAGCAACAAAGTTGAGAGCAGTCACCAGAACCAGTAGCACCAAGGCTGCACCATAGGTCAGAGGTCTGACAAGTGCAATATTGGGATGCTGGGTGACCATGTAGTATATGTGCGTGGACAATGCCATGGTTCCATCCAGCAGCGATCTTGGTAAAGAGGGACTGAAAAAGAACGAGGCAGTCAATATTATCGGCGCCGTTTCACCTGCTGCCCTAGCCACGGCCAGTATCGTGCCCGTAAGTATGCCAGGCACTCCATAAGGCAAAACATTATTGCGGATCGTTTGCCACTTCGTCGCACCTAAGGCCAGAGAGCCTTCGCGAAAAGACCGTGGCACGTTGAGCAAGGCCTCTCTGGAGGCCGATATTACAAGCGGCAACACGAGCAAGAACATAGTAAGAGCGCCTGAAATGATCGAAGTTCCCAAGCGAAAGAAAACAACGAAC
>CAYGYI010000139.1:2531-4381 GCA_964354055.1 uncultured Candidatus Bathyarchaeia archaeon
TATTATTGAGGGCACACCGGCCAAGTTGGTTATTGCCAAGTTAATTATTCCAACAAGTCGGCCTTCCCGTGCGTATTCAACCAGATATATTGCTGACGCGATTCCCACAGGTAATGCTAAGACAATCGTGGCTAGCGTCAGATAGACCGTTCCAATGATTGCGGGAAGTATGCCTCCAGCAGTCATTCCTTGCCTAGGAATGTCTGTTAGAAAAGTCCAGTTAATGACTCCAATGCCGTTTGAAACGAAAGTCCAGATCATGAAGACCAGAAAGAAAATTACTGAGATCGTGGCCGCTCGAAAGATCTGGAAGTAGATGCGTTGCTTCAGCAGCTTGATATTCAACGCCCCATCCTCCGAAAACGCTTACCCACGTAACCTGCAACAAAGTTGAAAGCAAAAGTCATTATGAACAACATGATTGCCAGAGCAAAAAGTGCGCTGTAATGGATGCTTCCGAACGCAACTTCCGGCGTTTCAATCGCAATGGTAGCTGTAATTGTGCGCGCTGAGTCGAGAATGTTCAGATTGATCACTGCTGCGTTTCCGGTTGCCATCAACACGGCCATGGTTTCTCCTATTGCCCTGCCGAAACCTAACAATACTGCTGCAAGGACGCCTGACGAACATGCAGGCAGAACCACAGTTCGAATTGTCTCCCACTTGGTGGCGCCAAGCGCTATTGCTGCCTCTCTGTACTCTCTCGGAACCGCGGTTATCGCGTCCTCAGCCAGACTAACTATAGTGGGTATCACCATTATGGCCAGAATGAGTGCTCCGTTCAGCGCGTTAAGACGGGAATTGGTGCCTGTAAGCTGTTGAATCCAAGTTGCCAACGTGACTAGAGCAAAGAAGCCGAAGATTACTGAGGGTATGCCTGCAAGCAACTCGATGAACGGTTTAAGAATCTCTTTCTCCACCGGATGCGATATCTCGGCTATGTAAACGGCTATCGCAATTCCCAAGGGCACAGAGACAACCATTGCCAAAGAGGTAACCAACATGGTACCGTAAAGCAGCGGCAACGCGCCGAATATCGGCTTCCCTACAGCTGTAGGTTGCCAATTTCTCCCAATCAAAAATTCTAACACGGAAACTTCACGAAAAACAGGAATGCCTTGACTGAACAAGAAAACAAAAATCGAGACAACAACTATGACGGTCAATGAGGCACAGACAAAAAGAGCTTTCTCTATTAACAGCTCCTTCAAATTGCGTCCACGTTTTTTCTTTTGAACGTTTTTGTCCGTGTTCAGTTCACCTACTGACTGTTTTTCCCGAAAAAGAGGGGGATGCACTTATCGGTCTGTTTTTGTATACGAGATGTAGCCTGCATTTTCAAGTATCTGTTGTCCTGCGGGGCCTAGGATGAAAGATATGTACTCGCTGAGAACTCCTGTAGCGTTTCCGTTTGTGTAGATGTAGAGTTTTCTGGCTATTGGATAGGTTCCACCTTTGATGTTCACAACTGTAGGTTCGTAGGCTAGCCCCAGCGCTGTTGTTTTGATGCCAAGTACCTTAACGCTCACGCCCTGCTTGGTGTAGGCAACACCGACATAGCCTATGCCGTTAACGTCACTTTGGACTGCCTGAACGATTTCTGCGTTGCCTGCAAGTTCTCTGTTATCTGCTCTGAAGTTTTTGTTGTGCAGAACGTTTTCGCGGAAATAGTCATATGTTCCCGAAGTGCTTTGCCTTCCATATGTGACTATGGTTGCGTCGTTTCCTCCAACTTGGTTCCAGTTGGTGTAGGTTCCATTGTATATCATTTCCAGCTGTGTCAGAGTCAGGTTCATTATCGGATTGTTCGGGTGAACTACTATGGATATGCCATCAAGGCCTACAACCCA
>CAYGYI010000140.1:0-4356 GCA_964354055.1 uncultured Candidatus Bathyarchaeia archaeon
GTGTCCCAAAGAAGACGCTCAAGTTTCGTGGGAGAATTTCTGCGTCTTCGAGCAATTCGAGGCGCTCGAGTTTTCTCATCGTCGCGGCAGGCAGTTGATCGCGAGGAACTCCTTTCAAAAGAAGGGCAGTCTCTTCTTGAGTGAATTCTTCTTTTTCCTCGATCCATTGCAGGAACTCCCTGTTCTGTGGGCAGACTCTTTGGCAGTGCATGCATCCGACTAGGCAGTTGTGTGAAGAAGGGTCTATCTGCGTTGGAAACGGGATATTGCCCTTCTTTTCATTGTGAAAGCTTATGCATCGTTCGGCGTGGAGCAGGAAACGGTCAGATGGAATAGCGTCAGTGGGACAGTTTTGACGGCAAGCGTAACAGTTTTGGCAGTTTTCCATCATCTGTGGCTCTTGCCAATGGTCTTCGTGGCAAGGCAAGTCGGAGAAAAAGGCCACGAGCTGGAGAAAACTCCCCATACCGGAAACATAGCAGACGTTGTTTCTTCCATACGAACCGAGTCCACTTCGCGCGGCTAGAAGCTTCAAGGGCAACGCAGTGTGCGCCACGCGGTATCCTTTATTTGCCAAAATCTCTGTCAAGAAATCTTCCATCTGTTTTCTTGTTTTCTCATTGGAGACGTATGTCGGAGGAATGATGAGTGGCCTTGATTCTCCGTTCCATGTGAACACGGCTTGGCTCTGGGGGCGAGGGACGGCGATCACTATCAGGGACTTGGCTTCCCGCAAATTGTCTGGGGTTTGGAAGTTAAAAAATGTAAGGCGTTCCTGATAGAATTCTTTGTCCAGCAAGCTCTGCGAGTGGCGTCCTTCGATCTCTTCTTTCAGGTGAAGGACGTGTTCAACTGACACGATGCGTCCTTTGGCGCCTCGGTCTGCTAATTTAAGAAGCACCTCTTCCGCGAGTTGCGTCTCTTCCGACGGCGCCGCTGCTCTTTTCACCAAACGCTTTCACCTTCTAGACAACATATGCCAACTAATAGATATAAGTACAGACAGAACACTCCTCTTCACGGCACTGTGCGAGGAATTCAATTGTCAAAAAGTTTTGACCTGAAAACGTTTGAAGAAAAAGTGGACAGAGAAGGACTAGTGTGGGAGGAGAAAGAACAATTCGAAAAAGCTCTTGACGCTTACGATCGGCTCTTGGCAGAAGCTGAAACACTTTCTCCCACGAACGAGATGGAAAATAATGAAAAGAACGCGATAGTGGCGTATGTACTTATGAGGAAAGCAGGACTCTTGCTGCAAACCGGAAAGACTGAGCTTGGTGAACAGCTGATGCATCAAGCGTTAGAGCATGCTGAGCGGTCAGATAATTCGTTAATTATTGCCAGAGCTAAGCTTGGCGTTGGCGTTTTTTACGGCTCCGCCAACAGGTTTGAAGAGGCAGAGAAGCTGTTGGCAGCAGCTTTGGTGTCTTTCGGTAAGGGTGTCGATTTTGACAGTAAGCAGGGGTATGGTTGGGCGCTTCTTAATCTTGGTGGACTCTATGGTAAGCAGGGTAAGTGGGTTTTGGCCGAGCAGAAACTGGCTGAAGCCATCAAGTTGCTTGGGGCTATCGAGAACTGGGTGGGCGTGGCCTCGGCTTACGAGTTGAAAGCCAAATATGCCAAAGCAAAAGGCAACATTGCATTGGCGAAAGAGGACCTGTTAAGCTCCATTTTGTTTTATGAGAAGCAAGGAATGACAGAGAAGGCCAACTCGTTGAGGGAAGATCTGAAAAGAATGAATGGCTAGAATCCTGCTGGATCGACGTTCAGATCATCGCTTTGACGATGAGCAAACGCCACTTATGGAAGAATTCTGCTGGCGAAGCAAAAAAGAAACAAAAGATTTAAGCCTTGTACTGACCATGATTCTAATTGACTTGAACATGTTGCCGACGAATGTCAGGCAAGAACGCATGGGATTTTTGACGCCTATCCTGTATTTGATACTGAATATATCACAGATGGGAGCCAATGAGGCGATTATGCAAGCGGAGAGGACAAATGCGTAATGAGCCTCAAAGTTAGCGTCTTCTTACCAGTCTACAAGAGTTCAGATCTATTGGAGAATCTGCTGGAAGAACTAGCAAATGACTCGTATGAGGACAAGGAGATTTTTGTAACAATAGATGAACCTGATGCTGAATCGCGGGAACTTGCCAAGAAATGTGGAAAGAAGGCGAATTTTACTCTGAATGAGCAAAGAGGCGGCAAGGTAGATGCATTAAATAGCGCCGTAGAGGGTTCCAATGGGGAAATTCTGATCTTTCTGGATGCAGACATCACGCTTGGTGGCTCAAAGGAGTTTTTGGCGACAATAGTGAAGGAGATGGATGGGGTTGACATTCTTGACGTGAAGAAGAAGATCGCGAGAGACTCCTTTATTTCAAGAATGGTGAATTATGAATATGTTAGCTCTAACTTTGGGAATTATCTTTGTTCACGGCTGATAAAGCGGTGTTTCGGCGTTAATGGAGCTGCTTTCGCGATAAGAAGAGGGGTTTTTGAAGAGGTTGGAGGCTTCTCCAAGGTTGTTTCAGAGGATTTGGATATAGCCGTGAAAACTCTCCTGAAGAACAAGCAGTTCAAATACACGGATAAGGTGGAGGTCTGCACAAGGGCTCCTTCTAGCTGGAGAAGCTGGCGTACTCAAAGGAAAAGATGGGGTATAGGTGCTGGTTTGTGGATTAAGGTCCACTGGAGAAACCTGACAAAGTACATGGCAAAGTATCCGCAAGTGACGATTCCTAGCCTCATCATCCTTTTCCCAACCGTGATTCCGTTGGTTCTCAATTATGTCTTCGTGAACTTGAGCCACGAAATCCTCTATTTTGCTTTCATGCTCTTGGCAACACGGTTCAGCTTCTTGATTCCATTCCTGTTTTCTGTCCCGCTGGCGCCAGTTCTTTTCACGAGCCTGGTGAATTTTCTCATAAGCTTTGCGATCTTTTCAGTTCTGTATTATTCAGTGTCGAGAAAGCTGAGGATGCATTTCAATTTTCTAGAATTCCTAGTCTACTACTTCCTCTATCAGCCTCTTGCATTTTTCACAATGATAGTAGGCATTCTCACGCCCTTTTTCTCTTCGAAATACAAGATGGATTGGAAAGTCTAGCGCTGCAGGCGCTAGTGAAGATGCGAGCAAACCGTTAAGTCAGCATATAGTCGAAGCCATCCTTTTTGCAGAATGCCACGATTGAGCGCATCTGTGGCCTATGACAAGGCTATACAGCTTTTCTCGATACTGCAAACTGATTTGTCATGAGCTTTTTCAGAGGCTCTGACTTCTCTAAGAGCTTGACGGTTCTGGTTTTGGTGGAAAAAGCCAGAAGAATATGAAAAGCCAGGATGTAGCAGACAAATCCTGATGGTGGGAATTGAAAGGATGTTTCGAGGGCCACTGGGCGGCGCTTAATCGCATCATGACGTTTTCGACGCTCGACAGTTCCCTAAACAAGTGAGAAGAAGAAGACAGTTGATTTCTTTCACCGTCTTCTTCTACTTGCAACCCAAGATGTTGCAGCTTGTGATTTGCCTTTCCAGATTTGCCCAAGGCTTTCGCATCGCGTCAACAGCCTTGCCTTTCCAAACGAGTTGAATGAGCGTCTGCTCCTCTTCCCTAGTTCACGCTTGCCTTTCGCCACGGTCTTCTTCCGATGCAGAAGACAAACCCCAATGATGGAACTTGAAGAGGGCTTCAAAGATGAGATTCAACATGACTATTATCGAGCTTTCATGAGTTAAGCTAACAATATCGTGGCGTGCCAAATCTTATTTGCTGGTTTGGGTCTGCTATTTTGTTGGAGGCGGCAGGCTTGAAGATAGTGGTTTCGATTGTGCTTGCGGCCGTGTTAATTGCGAGTGTTGTCATAGTCAGGTCTGTGGTGCCTTTTGAGCCAGTTGAGGTTTCTGAGATTCACAGGCTTGACGGGTGGAATCTTTACCACAACTACACTGGGGTGGTTAGCCTTTTGTTGACGCTGAATAGGACGCATTCGGACGTAGTTGACGTTTTCTCTATAGGAAGAAGCTACTTTGGCAAAAACATTTACTGCGTGCGTTTGACTAACGAGAGCGATCGCAGACCGAAACCGGAGGTCTTTTTCATCGGGTATTTCCACGCGCGTGAGTTGATCACGTCTGAGTTGTGTCTGTATTTTGTGACGTATGTGGCCACGAACTTTGGCAGGAACGGCACTTTGACGGATTTTCTTAACAGGTGCGAGGTCTACGTGGTGGTGGCTTTGAACGTGGATGGGTTTAGCCTGTTTGCTAAGAACGGCTATCAGAGAAATAATGGCGCGGGGGTTGATTTGAACAGGAACTATGATTACATGTGGGAGGGAAACAAGCTGACGC
>CAYGYI010000141.1:0-4346 GCA_964354055.1 uncultured Candidatus Bathyarchaeia archaeon
GGAAAGGTTTGGAGAAATCACATTCTTTTTGAAGCTCTCCTTTCTCCCCCTCAAAAAGATCTCCAAACCCCACAAACAACTCCCAAACCTAATGGGAGCCAATCGTCTTCACTTTTTCCACACGCAACGACGGAATCACTGAGTTGAAGAACTGCTTTGCGTCGTTGCCTATGCCGCTTATCTGTTTGAGCCAGTCGAAAGCCACGCCTGAAACCATGCCGCCCTTCACAGCGTGCTTGATCTCGCCGTTTTCGACGTAGTGGGCGCGTCCAAGTTGAGCGCTGATTAGACCTGAACCTGCCTGCACGAAGCCACCCATGCTGCCTACGAGAAGTCCTTTTTCAACTTCGGACACAAGCTTCTCTCTGCTCTTGTTTCTAGGCTGGATCACCAAGTTTGACGGGTAAACCTCGGGTTTCGCCTTGTAACCACTGCCGATAATCATCTTGGTCATCTCCATGCCTCCCGCAAACCGCGAAGCATTCCCAGTGTTCTCCATCTTTAGCATATTCGCCGTCGTGGCGTTATGCAGGAAGCCTTCAAGTTTCCCTTCTGAGATCAAAGTCGTTTGCCGTGACGGCTGGCCTTCATCGTCAAAGGCTCGCGAGGCGAAGCCACCCTTAAGTGTCGCGTCGTCAAGCACTGTGAAATCTGCAGAGGCTACGGTTTCACCCATCTTCCCAGCCCATGGAGAGCCTCCAGCCACAACATTCTCACCCTTGACGGCGCCAATAATGGCATCGCACAGCTGATACGATACTGCCTCCGGCTCAAACACCGCCGTGGCCTCAAAGCTTTCAACCGGTTTTGGATTAAACAGGCCAACTACCATTCGGCCTACGGTATGTCCAATTTTCTCAGGGTTCAGGTTGAAGCTTCTCAGCAGTTCTCCGTCGAAACAGCTGGGCGTGGGTTCGCCCTTGTTCATGCCGCTAGCGTAGACGTAAGCCACTGCCTGCGTCTCCTCAGCCTCAACATCCACACCAAGCGAGTTAATAACACTCTTCTTAATGTGAACAAGAGACACTTGGCCGCCTTTGGCGCCGACTCTCCTATCCACGGTCTCTGTGGATTTGATCAGACGGCGCGCAATGTCCACCGCATCCTCAACACACGCAACGACGACATCTTTGTCGAAGAGGCCGTCGATGTGGAGGGCTTTCTGCTTGGCAGGCAGAACGAAACCCGGGACAGGCGCGCTCAGTTTGGCAATTGACAGAGCTTTCTCTCCTGTGTTCCTTATTCTTTCTTCGTTGGCCACGATGTTGGTGCATGCAAAGCCCACGCGGCTGTCAGCTGTTGCGGCGCGGAAGCTCAAACCCATATCCTCGATTGCGTTCTCGGTGAAAACCTCCGAGTTACGTATGCTGGTCTCAATCGTTTTTGTGGCCAACAGATAGGCCTCAGCTTGCTTAGCTCCCATCTTGTCCAGCCACTTCAGCGTCTTTCTAGCAGCGTCAGCCAGAAACGTCCAATTGTCTTCGAAGCTCATGTCATGCGCCTCCTGTGCCACCTACCATTATCTTGCAACGCACAGCGGGCACGATTCGGCCTTGGATTGCGAACTGGCCTTTGCCGCAGGCACCTGGCCTCAGCACAGCTTCTTTTGAAACTGCGTCAATGGTCTTAAACACGCTGATCGCGTTGCCCGAAAGGTTTGCACCGCGTGTCATCTTGGCCAGCTTGCCCTTCCTTATCCAGTAGGCGTTCTGGAAGCCGAAAGTGAAGTCGGCGTTGGCGTCTGCCTGTCCGCCGAACGTGCCTTCGATGAACAAGCCCTCTTCTATATTCTCAGTCATCTCTTCAACCGTGAAATCGCCAGGTTCTATGCCGATGTTCGTCTGTCTGATGAGCGGTTCCACGCTGTAGTCCCATGCATGCGCGTTTCCAGTGGGAGACGCCTTCATGCTGGCTGCACTCGTTCGGTCGTGCATGAATGATTTGAGCACGCCCTTCTCAACCAGTATAGTATGGTTGCTTTTGACGCCCTCATCATCATAAGGCAGAAAGCCCAAACCACCCTTCACAGCGCCGTCATCATAGATCGTGACTAGCTTTGACATGACAGGCTTGCCCACGTAGTTGCCGAAGCCTCCACCTTCCATCGCCATATCCGCCTCCAACGGATGACCAATAGCTTCATGCAGCAACGTGGCACAGATTGTAGGATGAAGAATCACACGGTAACTGCCAGATGGCGGAGCTTCTGCGCTGAGCAGTTTGATTGCCTTGTCAGCGGTTCTCTTGCCCAAGCCTATGGGCGGGTTCTCGTCAAACAGCTCAAGTCCTCCTGTGTGTCCTAGGCTTTCGCTGGCAGGACAGTATGTCGCTCCCTCTTTGGCTACAATATCCACGAAGAGCTGGACGCGCGTGGATTCTTGGAATATGCGTGAACCTTCTGAACTAGCGAACCACTTTTGGTCGTGGATGCTCAGGAATGAGGCTTTTGCGTTTGCGATCTTTGCACCTGCCTCCGAAGCCCCACGATGAGCTTCCATAGGAATGAGCTTGATCTCCTCTAAACTGGCTTTCTCAACAGGCTTCTTGCAGGGCGCCGAAACCTTCACGCTCTCGACTTTCACGGGTTCGAGCGCGATCTTCTTGCTCTTCGACTTGGCAGAAGCCTTAGCCAACTCGACCGCGTTCCCAACTGCATCTTCAATGCTGTTCTTTTCTGTGCTGTTTGTGGAGCTGAAACCCCACGACTTGCCTTCCGCCAGTACTCTGGCAGAAACGCCGCTCAGAGTGATGTGCGAGAATGCTTCAACCGTGCCATTCAGAACCGTGCACAACGTTATCACTCGCGTTTGGCCACGAACCTGAACAAAATCTGCTTGGGAGACCTTTTTGTGCTCTAAGCCTTTCTCGATAATTTCGAACAACATGTGTCACAGTTGAAAGGTTTTGGAAACGCTTTGAAATTAAACATTGTGGTCATGCCCGACGGCTCTTCTCTATTTTTCTAATGATGGAGGCTTCAACGATTTCGGCAAGCTTTGCTGGATTTTTGAGGGTATTAACGTAAGGTGCTTTCAAATTCAGATTTTCTGTTGGGTAAGGTCCAGCAAAGGCGATTATCGGTTCATAGGTTGCGATTGCCTCTTGAGCTTCGTCCTTAGACTTGACTACGACGATTTTGAGGATGTCTTTTGCTTTGTTAACGAGCTTCTTGAAGCCCTCGAGGAAAACGATGTCGTGGCCTTGACTACGCTTCAAGATATCTTCAAGCGAGAATGTTTTGTCAGCCTTCTCTATGGTGGCCACTTCACCAGCAGAAATGCCTATGACGGTTTGAGCACCAGCTTGGGTGTAGCGCCACGTGTCTTTGCCTTTCGTGTCCATCGTGAAGTCTTGTTCGGAAATGTGCTTCACAGCGGCGATTCGGTGGCCTCTTTTAGTCAACTCTTTGATGAGAGCCTCCACCGTGGTTGTCTTACCTGAACGTTTGCTGCCAATAACTGCAATCACGACGGCTTTCGATTTCATGCGGCTTTCATCTCTTCTCTGAATGTCTTCTCCAACATCTTTCTGTCCGCACCGAGCTTTTCGGAAAGATTCTTCACCCACCTAATATAAGCCTTGAAAAGATCCTGCAATATCTCCCATTTCTCAGCGTTGGACAAATCCTTCTCCTCAGCAAGCAGCAATGCAAACCATCGGCCTGCGTCAGAAAGCCTATAAGCCTTCACCCAAACGACACGGCGATTCTGCCCATTCTTCTCCATGGCTTCAATCAAAATGCCGAACTTCGTTAGCGTCTTTAAGTTGCCAATAACCGTCTTGTTCGAGTATCTTAGCCTCTTGACGAGGTCCTTTTGGTAAATCTTGCTTGAAATGCCCTGGGCCAAAGAAAACCGCAGGATGTCCACGGCTGCCTTGGAGCCGAAAATGGCGCTCAGAATCTTGGTTTTCTGTTCGGAGGGAAGAAACACTACATACGGATGTAGACTCTCGTCCAAGTTACTCACTCAGCAAACGTCTGATCCAAGCGCATCTTAAACGTTGCGCCATTCGACAATACATTTTTAGGCCTTCTCACCAGACTTTAGCGAGGTGCATAAGACGGTCCCTAAAGACTGGCTTCCTACGGACGGCGACACCTTCGCCACTCGCGAGGGATTCATATTCAACACCTTCGGCTATGAGCATCCCGTAGGCCGCGTCTTTGCCTTTCTGAAGTACATTCCAGCCACGTATCGGGAACTCTTCAACATTAACTACCTAGACCGCACTTGGAATCATCAAGAGCACCAGCTTTGCAGAGCTGAAAAGCTTTACACTGCCCAGAACTACACAACATTTTTGGAGACTTTTAAACGCCATTTCCCAGCATACGTGTTTTACTG